>CAXDSX010000240.1:0-3764 GCA_963992075.1 uncultured Pseudomonadales bacterium
TTCAAGCAGAAGACGGCATACGAGATCAGCCTCGGTCTCGTGGGCTCGGAGATGTGTATAAGAGACAGGCTCGGGATCTAGATCCGGAGCCAGCGGAATCGACGATCGGATCTAGCTTAAGCGGTTAACGCAGCGATCACTTCGTCAATGCATCCATCGGCCTTTGATTTCATTTCGTCATCGTTGGCGTCTTGGATAGGATGGGGCACGAAGACGCGGCGAGCGTCGCGCATACCTAATGCCGTTGCCTGGGTTTCTGCCGCATCCTCAAATTCGCTCGACGCAACACTCACCGAGGGGATTCCTTGGATTTCGAACCATACCGTGTCATGCAAACTGCACGTGGTACAGGAGCCTCAGTCGGCTAATGCTTCAACCACAAAATCGTTGTTAGCCTTGATCTCCTGACGTAGCGATCCTGGGGCTGGTTTTGTGAATGTGGGCTTGGTGTATCGGTTGATTGTTATCGAGGGTAGCTTTTCGTGAAGCTTCGCCTCCAATTGATCAAGCAATACGTTGCCGCGGGGTTTCGCGATGTCCAATAACGCGAGGGTCCCAGTAATTTCCGTTGGTCGGGCTGTGACCGATCTCTCGATCGGAACTCGTTCGTCGGTCGGGTCTAAGATGGTAGTCATGTTTGGCCTCATGCAATGATGACGTTGGTTTTGGTCGGTATGAACCGGGTTATACATCAATCTTACGGGATACTGGAATCGATCCCATGGGGCCGCTTGCCCACCCATGGAAAGCGGCTGAAAATTTTCCTGCGTCGGAGCCTGCCACGACAATGTGAATGTTGTCTTCCGATGCGAATTTTGGAGAAGGGCGGTTGAGCATTTCATCGCTCATGTTGGCGGCTCTTGCGGGATCAATTCCAGCGCCTGAGATGTCATCCGCCATCAGACTCTTCAAAGGAACGGCCGTGACCTCTTGGATGCGCCTCCGTATATCGGCCTTGGAGTAGCCGTCACGTTCTAGCGTATCGACGTGTTCGGGGCAGACGACCAGGATTCCGTCACCGTTGTTATGGGCTCGGACATGGTGGGCGGATTCCATTGATAAACCAAAGCTACCGGCGAGTTGTGAGGCCGAACGGGAATTTTGATCGACAATCAACATGGGCCCGCTAGACATCGCAAAGACCGTGACGACGGAGTCGTCTTTGTCGTAACCGCGCTCCACGTGCAACGGATCCCAGGAACTGCGCTCTTCCCATTCACCAAAACACATCGTGAATTTCATCGGACTCCCGAGCGTTGAGCGTTCCGTGCCCCCTGGTTCGGCACCGCCAATGTTACGTACCGCAAGACGCACGGCGCGACCGATGGTGGCGTTGGCCCTTGATCCTTGGCCTAACGCGGACATACGGACATTTAGACCAATACGCTCTCGAATGGGACCGTTGATGATCATGACGGGTGATGCACCCATGGTCGTTGCAAAAACACCATGGCAATTGAATTCGTCGGTGCATATCGCCTCAATTGCTGCGATGACAACAGGCAAATACTCGGGTCGGCATCCCGCGAGGACCGCGTTGACGGCGATTTTTTCGACAGTTGCTGGTGCCATGTTGGGCGGCATGGTCGCCACCAAGTCTTGGGAATCTCGTGATGTCCCTTCGAGCATCCGTATCACCCTTTCCGGTGTAGGCGGAACCAGGGGTAGACCGTCAGAGAAGCCTTGATCGAACATGAATTCGTGAACGTCGTCGCTTGGTGCAATTTCAATTTTGCGTGCGCGAAGCGGGCTGTTTTCTGCTTCGGCCCTTAATCGGTCCCCGATGACGGGGTCTTGCGTTAGCGAACCGCAACCGGGACGCCATTCTGGGTATTCATCCCATTGAATGTCCGCGTCCGAAAGATGTTTGTCGAAAAAGGTCGACCACTCACTCCGGTCGAAGCCGATTAATCGATCGAGCTCTCTACCTTCTGCATCGGCAAGCACTACGAGGGGAACTGTTTCGACATCGTAAGCGAAGGACACTTTCAGAGTGGAGTCGTCAAGGATGGGCATCGTTAAGCCATGCCGCTCGATCAGCGTCTCATTACCTTCCGCAGTTTGTCCGGCGGTTAGTGTTACGGCTTCTGCGGACGAACTCGCGGCTTCCAACAAGGGCATCACAAGATTGCACGTCGGACAGTCCTCCTTAACGAAACAAATGACTGTCCGGTCGGCTTGGGGAAACGCATGTTGCGCTCCACTCATGTCGTCGAGCGCAAACGCGGGAAGGACGGCGTTAGCCACCTTAATGGATCTCGGCGGCCTGTCCCTGGGCCTTGTGCAATGCGTCCATGTCGAATCCCGGCTGTTGTGCGGCTTCGATGATGACGCGTTCACGTCTGGCGATGCCAGCCGCTGCGTCAGGTACCTGAGAAGCAACAGCTGTTGGGATGACGACGGCGCCGTGTTGATCGGCGTGTATTAGATCACCATCGACTACTCGCATACCGGCAACATTGACGTCGCAAGCGTAAGCGACGGTATGGACGTATGCGTGCGACGGTCCGATACGGTCAGCGAGTAACTGAAATCCAGGTGCTATATTGGGAAGGTCGCGAACGCTGCCGTCGGTGATTACGCCTAAACAGCCGAGACCTCGATGAATGTTGCTATTCACCTCTCCCCACATGGAGCCGTAGCCGCGTGACTCGCCGTCAAGATCTTGAATGATAGCGATGCTCGGGTTCGGCCCACCTTCATACACATACCGGTAATAACCATCACCAATTTAGCGCGCTTCTTGCCCGCGTTTATCGTTTGGGTGCATCGCTCGTATTGTTGCCGTTCGGGCAAATCCGACCATGCTTCCAAGCTCGGGACGAGAGCATACGAGAGGATCGGTGGTGTACCCATAGCCACGCCGCTCTGGCGCAACAACCTCAAGGGCATTGCATACGGTAGGAGTATCGAGTTCCCGGAGTGCATCCAACACGGATTCATCGATTTCGCTCATAACTTCTTTCTCTCAAGGGTTTCCCGGTATGGTAACAACTCGTATGCAAAATAAATCAACTATGAAGCTAGGTTTCAGCCTGCCGAATAACCAGGGCATTAAGCATGTGAACGACTTGGTGGCGCTTGCTGTCGAAGCGGAATCTATGGGTTATCACTCCGTTTGGGTTAGTGAGCATTTATTTCATGCGACGTATGTTGCCAACCGTCTGGGGGACGCCCCTTACCACGAAGCACTCACCATCTTGACCGCGGTGGCGGGGGCTACCTCGAGGATTCGTTTGGGCACATCGGTTTTGGTTCTACCCTGGCACCACCCAGTGCAGCTTGCAAAGCGCGTAGCTTCTTTGGATGACTATTCTGGCGGACGCGTGAGTTTGGGGGTCGGTATCGCGCAGACTCAAGATGAATTCGCGAACCTTGGCGTCCGTTTCAATGATCGAGGTCGCGTGGCCGATGAGATGTTGACGGCGATGAAAATTCTTTGGACTGAAAAGCATCCGCAGCACGATGGAAAATATTTCAAATTCAAAGGCTTACAGTTTGAACCTAAACCAATACAGAAACCTTATCCTCCAGTGCTGATCGGGGGTGCTTCGAGACGCGCGATCGAAAGAGTTGTGTCGCACGGAGACGGCTGGCACGCATTGAGCCAGAGCCCTGCCGCGATTGCTCCTCTTGTGAAGGAGCTTCGGCAGAGGAGAGACGACGAAATAGATGTATCGGTGCGCTCGATGACTGTCTCTTATACACATCTGACGCTGCCGACGAATAGAGAGGTGTAGATCTCGGTGGTCGCCGTATCATTA
>CAXDSX010000241.1:0-3733 GCA_963992075.1 uncultured Pseudomonadales bacterium
TCCCTGCACTGGCACAAAAGCTTCAAATTTTTCCGCCAAATACAACATGATCGCACCCGATTCGAACACTCGCGTCGGCGGCGTTGTCGTGTGATCAACCATTGCCGGTATTTTCGAGTTCGGATTGATATCGACAAAGCCGCTGCCAAATTGGTCTCCTTGACCAATATTGATCAGCCACGCATCGTACTCCGCGTCCTCCTTTCCTATGGCCAACAGTTCCTCTAACAGCATGGTGACTTTGACGCCGTTGGGAGTCGCAAGGGAATAGAGCTGCAATGGATGCTCGCCTACCGGCAATTCCTTGTCGTGCGTCGGGCCCGCGATAGGTCGATTGATGTTGGCGAAACGGCCCTCCGTTTCCTGTTCCCATTCCCAGACGGTTGGGGGTGTGTACGGTGTTGAATCAGTCATTCTCTACTCCAATATCGATAGCTTTACATGCGCATTTGTCGACACGATAGCACTACCAGAAGTTACAACCCTTGTGTCCCGGCTTATTTAGTGTCCGTTGTTGGCGCGCCTTGACCGCCAAATTCCTTCGAGCACGATCGCTTGATTCCGTGAAGCGTAAAGAACGTTCTTCACAGAGCACCGTCCGTTGAGGCTGCAATAGACCTGATACCATGGATCCCCACACGAGCTTCGTTGGTATCTACGTTCGATCTGGTTACTATTTCGACGTATTCAAGAGGCATAAGTTGGGTCACATGAGTGCAGTGAAAACGAAGGCCGAGGAACTCAAAGAGACAATTGCGGAGCTGGGCCTCGAACCCTATCTCGAAGCACTTGATGAGCAAGGTTATACGGTGGTCCCGCCGAGCATCACCCGCGTATCCGAAGCGCAAATCGAAGAACTCACTCAACTTCTACTCGATGAATCTGAGAAGCGGGTTGGCTGCAAGTTCACTGTCGAGAATGGGCCCGAATGCAAACTAGACTACGGCGATTATCCGGGCGCGCTCGAACGACTATCTGGCGCCAAACCAAGTCAGTTTCAACTCGTGCAACTATGCAATATTGATCGAGCTTTCCGGGATCTCGCGGTCAACCGAGCGAGCACCACGATTCTTCACCACCTGATCGGTTCGATGGGTTCGCCACTCTTCGGCGGCGAAACTTGGGCCGCGCGGTTCAGTTCGTTCAACTCGTTCATCAAATGGCAAGGCGAGGGGTACGGCAAATCTTTGGGGCTGCACTGCGATCAGGGAGGCGTACCATTGCCCTGGGGAGAAAAAGCACTCAACGCCAATTGCACATGGTGTCTAACCGACTACACTCACGAAGGTGGCGCTTTTGCCTGTGTACCCGGTTCTCACCTCCGGAAGAGTCATCCGGGTCCAAACGCTGCGGATGAGGCTATCCCCGTCGAGTGTCCCCGGGGATCCTTAATTGCCTTTCACGGAGCTCTTTGGCATGGGGCTTACCCCAAATCCACGCCTGGTCTGCGCGTAACCATTGCCAACTATTTCCGTCACACATCCATATCGCCACAGGACGACATACCTAACTTTTTTCCACGCGAATTAGCGGACGATTGCAGCGATCCGGATAGTTTCAAATTATTAGCCGGATTTGGTAGTCCGTATCAGGCCTTTCCACTACCGTTTCCTCGCGCTGTACATGCTTGATCAAACCCGGACATTTCCTATCGCTCACGCACTATCCTCTTGTGAGGTCGCCCTGGCCCACGTAGCCTCCTTGAAAAATGCACCAAGATAAGGAACCCATATGCCCATCGACGTTATCGTTCCCGAGGCCCACCGGAAAACCTATGACAACTGGCACTTTGCTCCCGCTGTTCGTCACGACGACTTAATTTTCGATTCTGGCGTTGTCGGGCAAGGCGACTCGGCCGAAGAGGAATTCCGTAATGCCTGGGAATCGCTCGGCGGGACTCTCGCGGAAGCCGGTCTCGGCTACGAGGACATTATCGACACCACCATTTATATGGTAGATCTGCAAAAGAATGCTGGCGCAATGGCTAAGGCGAAAGACGAATTCGTCAAAGAACCCTACCCTGCCTCAACGTGGATTGGCATCACAGAGCTCGTCATCCCCGGGGCACGAGCTGAAATCAAAGTCATTGCTCGAAGCGCCTCCTAAGCCTCAATTCGTGCATTCTTGGCGGAACGAGAACATTAGTACCTGTCAAAAGACACAGCTACGCACGAAGAACAGAAGTCGACAAACCCGGAGCCTACTCACGAAACCCGAAAATATGACGACCGCAAGCACCAGATGTAAGCTACCTAACGACCTGAGTAGTCAACTCTTATCCCTGTTGAATGCACCGTCACAATAGAACACAAAGGGAGCTGAATATGTCTGCACAAATAGTTGCATCACCGGATCAAAAAGCACTGGCGCGTACGTTAAGCGCAATCGGTGAGCTCGGGTTGAACGAAAACTTAGTCGAGCTCGATGCGCAAGGGTACACGACCATACGAGGCGTACTGTCGGAGGATCAAATCGAGCGCGCCAAACAAGCCTTGTTGAACCGCGTCGAAGAGAATACAGGCAGTCGGGTCGATATCGGCACCGCGACCAGCGAAGACTTACAGAGCGCTATGGGTACGAGCATGGACTACTTGCCTTACATGCTTTACGACGATGAGGTGTTCGAGGAAATTCTGATGGCGGAAAAGCCCCTTGCTATCGTCAGTTACATCGTGGGCGAGAGCTGTTTGTTGTCCAGCATCGGCTGCCATTTCAAAGCCCCTGGACCGACCGGAGTGGTACCGTTACATGCAGACACGGCCGGTCCTCAGCCATTTGCTACGTACGCGCAAACCGCGAACGTCAATTATGCGTTGACGCCCTATAGTCGCGAAGCGGGTGCGACCGCGTTAGTTCCAGGAAGCCACAAGCATGCACGCCAGCCGACCCCTGCCGAATCATCACTTTCCAACGAGCGTTGTAACCCGGCAGCTGTACCTGCCGATCTTGCGCCTGGCGACTGCGTGGTGTGGCACGGTCATACGTGGCATGGTTCGTTCGAGCGCCAGATTCCCGGAATTCGTATGAACTTGGCGGTCTATTTTGCGCGACACCACGTGCAGACTCAGGAACGCCATAAAGAAGTGATACCCGATGAAGTACTGGAGCGTCATGCCAATGACGATCGATTTAAGCGTTTGCTGGCCGGCTCGGTTGCTTACGGCTGGCAACGTGAAGGCCCTAATTACGCCGAGATGGGGAAGTCTCCAACCGGGTGGTACGACTAAAGGGCAAGGTCAATTCTCCGCTTTTCTGGGTCGTCCTTCAGAACCGACCAGGTCCCTAGCAGCACCATAGCAATACAAGAAATCAATTAAGTCTAGGAAATAGTTGCGGGGGGCTTGGGGATAGGTTCCCCACTGTCTCTTTTACGCTCGTGCCCGCACATGCGCCCTTGCTAATGGAAGAACTAGAGCGCATGTTTCGTGATGTCATAACATCCAAAGTCTTGCATGAGCGAGTCGCGTGGCTGCGAAATACCAAGTGTCGATATGTCCATTATCGAGATGGTCTCCAACTGCAGTGAGACAGTGCGTATTGTTGCCTAGATGACTTCGGTAACGGAGGAGCCGAAGTCGCTCCAGCCCAACTAACCATTCACCATACGTTAGGAATTCGGTATCGGAATACCGTTGCTCGGAGAGCTAAATCATCGCCTTTACGCTGTCTCTTATACACATCTGACGCTGCCGACGAATAGAGAGGTGTAGATCTCGGTGGTCGCCGTATCATT
>CAXDSX010000242.1:0-3730 GCA_963992075.1 uncultured Pseudomonadales bacterium
TTTTTCAAGCAGAAGACGGCATACGAGATCAGCCTCGGTCTCGTGGGCTCGGAGATGTGTATAAGAGACAGATACCGCACAATGGCTTCAGCAACTTGATCGGGCGTACCGACCAGCGCCGTCGAATTGCCACTACCACCCGAAGCAGCCGCAATCGGCACCCAAAGTCGTTCGTCCTGAACTTCGCCACCGTCGATCAAATTCACCAGGCGACGAGCTGTCTCGGCTTCAGGGTCGCGTGACGACAATTGACGTGATTCCTGCTCCACTCCGGCCAGAATTTTCCGGGCTTTTTCCCACGCTGCCTCCTCCGTATCGGCAATAATCGGACGAAACGAAACATTAAATTCGAGGCTGCGTTGATGGGTCTCCGCAACCCCCCCAATTCGCTCCATGAGTGCCGCAATCTCGGCACGCGGTTCGCCAAACAGTGCATACATGCTGCAGTGGCGCGCGCCCACAGGAACCGCCGCATCCGAAATCCCTCCAAACCAGAGCGGCACATGGGGTTCTTGCCAACAGGTAACCTCGGACGACACGCGCTCGGCCTGATAAAACCGCCCGTCAAAGTCAAAGGGTTCTTCAGTGGTCCAAACACGTCGCATCAATTCTAAGTATTCATCGGTGCGCGCATAACGTTCGTCGTGCTCGAGAAAATCACCGTCTCGTCTTTGTTCAAAATCCATACCGCCCGTAATGATGTGCAGCCAAATGCGCCCCTTGGTCAGTTGATCAAGGGTGGCGACTCGGCGAGCCGCTTGGGTCGGGTTCACGAAACCCGGTCGATGCGCCACGAGGAACCGAATGCGGTCGGTGGCTTGGGCGGCATGCATGGCGACAAGAAAGCCGTCCGCCGACGCAGAGGTGTGCCCGACGAGGACCGCATCAAAGCCGGCGTCTTCATGTGCCTTGGTAAATTCGACGACGTACTCAGGATCGACGCCGCCGCCAATGATATGGACTGTGGAATCTGATCTCGGCCGCTCGACGCCGATCATTCCAAGCACGTTCATGGGCATGGCAAATTCCCTAATTCAGACATTTAGTCAACCGACGCCTTGATCACCGAATCGCAACCGGGTTGATGATCATTTGCACCGCACCCCGGACCTTCGCCTGACCTAAAACGAACATAAATTCAAACACGCCATCGCGAACCAATGGGCCAGTATTCATGGTCTCCAAGATGTAGATGCCATGTTCCTTTAGCAAAATGACGTGTCCATAAAAAGGACGGGACTCGTGCTGAGGCGGTACCACATCCACGCCCCAGGTATCGGCACCCACCGCAAGGACGTCCAGTTCGGCCATGTAACGAGCCACTTCTTCCGACTGTCCGGGTTCGACCGATCCCCAGACCTCGGGTTCCGACTTCAATTTGGCGTCCGTCCAGCCCGTGTGGAAAAGCACGACGTCGCCGCGTCGCAACGGCGTACCTTGACGTTTCGCGACCGCTTTTACGTCGTCGACACCAAAGTATTGACCGGCCTCCATCGACTCGACACCAAAGTGTCCGGCCATATCGAGCACCACGCCGCGTGCAACGAGCGGCGGAATTTTTTCGATGCCCATTTTGGTAAGACCCGTGATGGGAGCGAAGTCCTTGAGGTGATTGCAATTGTAGTAATGTCCATCGTGGGTCCCGAGGTGCCCTAAACCGTCTATCTGCGATCCGATACCAAACCATCCTTGAAACACGTCGTCGTTGTAACTGGCTCCAGGGAAAGGAATCTGTCCCCCTTGCTGGTTGGGCTGCACCACCTGCAGCGACAGTGAACGGGGCGGGAACGCTGGCGTCGTCGAATCGATCGTAATGCCGAGACTGTAGGTACGCCCCGTCGTCACCAATCTTGAGGCCTCTGCCACACTCGCCGGCGTAATCAAGTTGGCACTTCCGATTTCGTCGTCCGCTCCCCAGCGAGACGGCTCGCACTGTTCGTGTGCATCGGCACCCGCGACTTGGCCGACGATAATCACCAGCATTGAAAAGACCGTGTTATATCGATTCATCGTGTCCCCCAGAATGGCATTCGTTCAACTTTAACCTACTCAAGACCTTAGATTCACGACACGACGGAAACCGCGTCGGCGGCACAAGGCTTAAGTGCCGATTTCCCGTCACTCGACGACAAATCGGCCCAAGAGTACGCTTAGCGCATCAGAAGCCAATCGGGTGAACCGAGATGAGTGAATCTAAGCAACCGAATCGAAGAGAATTTCTTCGATGGACCGCCTTAACCGGAGCGGCCTCGAGTCTTGCAACGCACGCATCGAACACGCCCCCCAACAAAGGCCCCAACGAAGTACAAAGCTACCGCAGGCTGGGACGTACCAACCTTCAAATTTCGGATATTTCTTTTGGCTCGGCCGCATTGAGACCCGGTCAAGAAGACGTCGTGCGCCATGCACTTGATCGTGGCATCAATTACTTCGATTCCGCCTACGGTTATACCCGCGGCGCAGCGGAAAAGGTGCTCGGCAATGTCTTTCAAGGAATGCGCGATAAAGTGGTTCTGGTCTCCAAAGTCGAAGGCAAGGCAGATTGGTCGAAACAGCAAATGATGTCCCACCTCGACGAATCGTTGACCCGGCTAAAAACGGATTACGTCGACGTCTACATGGCGCATGCGGTGAACGACATCGACCGCTTGAAAAGTCCAGAGTGGCACGAGTTTGCTGAACTCGCGAAGAAACAGGGAAAGATCCGTTTTGTCGGCATGTCTGGCCACGCCGGCTATTTAGTGAATTGCCTTGATTACGCACTCGACAAGGACATGGTCGACGTAATTTTAGTTGCGTATAACTTCAACCAGGACCCCGAATTCCTTTCCAAACTCACACGTTCCGTCAACTGGATTGCCAAACAACCCGATTTACCGCGGGTCCTAAAAAAGGCAAAGGAACTCGACGTCGGCACCGTCGTCATGAAGACGCTGCACGGGGCACGCCTAAACGACATGCGACCCTATGAAACCCAAGGCACGACTTTTGCTCAGGCAGCTTTTCGCTGGGTTTTGTCAAACGCCGACGTCGACGCCCTGGTCATCACCATGCGCGATCGGGAACGAATCGACGAGTACTTAGGAGCGTCGGGGTCGCACGAACTCGCGTTCGGCGATCTTGAACTTCTTCAACGCTACGCGAAATTAAATGGCTCAAGTTATTGTCGCCATGCCTGCAACGATTGCAGCGGGGCATGCCCGTTCGGTGTCGACATCGCCGATGTGCTACGAACGCGCATGTACGCCACAGACTATCAAGACGTCGAACTGGCGCGAGACGAGTACGCCAAAATAGAAACCAACGCGTCGGCGTGTCTCAACTGTTCTGGGGAACCGTGTCGGAATGCATGCTCGCATGGCATCAAAATTGATGAATTTTGCGCACCGACCCACCGGATGCTCGTTTAGTGGCTCGAGGTCTTCTTTACGAGTGTTTCAGCGGAATATCGGGGGACATGCACATCGGTGCCCTCATCGATCTCGGCGTTCCGCACGAGTACTTTTGCCAAGAACTGGATCGTCTGCATCTTGGCAGTGAATTTCAATTAACAGCCAAGCGCGGAAGCAAAATGGGTATTACGGGGACCCACGCCAGCGTGGTTGTCGACACCTCCAACGAACCGGAGCATCGGCACCTACCAACCATCTTAAACACTGTCTCTTATACACATCTCCGAGCCCACGAGACCGAGGCTGAGGTCGTATGCCGTCTTCTGCTTGAAAAAAAA
>CAXDSX010000243.1:0-3730 GCA_963992075.1 uncultured Pseudomonadales bacterium
CCGAGATCTACACCTCTCTATTCGTCGGCAGCGTCAGATGTGTATAAGAGACAGTCTTGCAACTCTGCGACCAAGCTCACGCGCTCGTCGAAAATATGCGGGTCGGTGTCATGGACAGCCTTGGTCTGGGTTATGAGGTCATCTCCGAACGAAATCCGAAGATCATATACGCTTGTGTGCGCGGGTTTGGCGATCCACGCACGGGCGAGAGCCCCTACGCTGAATGGCCATGCCTCGATGCAGCCGCGCAGAGTTTCGGGGGGTTGGTACACGCTAACGACAATCTCGTGACCCCTGCCTTTGCCGACATCTTCCCGGGTACGCTGATGGCACTTGGCGTTGTGTCAGCGATCCACCGTGCGGAGAAAACGGGCAAAGGACAGTTTCTCGACGTATCAATGTACGACGCCATGCTGGCGTTTCAAAAGAGCGCGGTGGCGCAATATGGCTTCACCGGCAAGCCAAATCCGGCAGGACTACAGCGCGCCATGACACTCTACCCCTTCGACCTATTCCCAACCAAGGACGGACGCGTCGCGATCGCCGCGGTCCAGCCCCATCACTGGGACCTGCTCTGTGCCGCGATGCAACGTCCCGAGCTTATGACGGATGAACGCAGCGCCACCAATGCCGCGCGTCTCGTTCACGTGGATTGGATCGAGGAACAAATCTGCACTTGGACTACACAACTCACCCGGGCGGAGGTCATGGAAAAACTAAACGGCGGTATCCCTGCAGGCCCGGTCCAGAATATGGCAGATATCTTTCACGATCCGCATGTGGTGGCGCGCCAGATGCTAGAGTCCTGCGAACCCGGCGGCGACAATCCGGACATCAGCTTAGCTGCCAACCCAATCAAATTCAGCGAAACACCGACCACGCTTTATCAAGCACCACCGACCTTAGGTGCTCACAATGCAGAAGTACTCGCCGAGTTCGGGATAGAAATGCCCAACCAAGGGGACGCTCCTTAGCATGAATCGAGGACGTTGAACTCACCTATCTGCGTTCAGAGATTACCGTAAACTACCGAATCACTAACGATCACGACCCCGACATCACGGCGGGAAATAGCGAAGGACGGTCATGCAAATAACAAACATCAAATTGACCATGATTGGATGGGAAGTGGAACCATGGCGCACCGCGACTATGCGTTTTGGTGGGAAAACGAAGCTGGGTATCGTCGCGATCGATACTGACGAGGGAATTTCGGGCAACGCCTTTCTTGGTGGTGGCGACGTGTCGGCGCTGCAGCTGATGCGCTTAAAACCACGGCTGATCGGTAAGAACCCACTCGATATCGGCGCGATATGGCATGAATTGTGGCCTTCTCACCGCGGAATACACCCGTCCGTCATAGGGGCTGTAGACGTAGCGCTGTGGGATATCGCGGGGAAAACGGCTGGGCTTCCTATTCATCGACTACTCGGTTCATGTCGTACCAAGGTCCCCGCCTACGCAAGCGCCGATTGGTTCCCAACAGCACAAGAATTTGCTGACGAGGCTATCCATTTCAAAAACCAAGGATGGCCAGCATATAAAATCCATCCCCATGCCGATCCCAAAAGTGACATCGAGATATGTCAGGTCGTTCGAGAGGCCGTCGGCGACGACATGGTATTAATGCTCGATTCCATGTGGTCGTACTGCTACGAAGATGCCTTACGTGTCGGTCGAGCGATAGAAGATCTTGACTACTTTTGGTACGAAGATCCATTGCAAGAAGAAGACATCTATAACTACGTCAAACTCAAGCAGAAGCTAGATATTCCCATGCTCAATACCGAATTTGCCCCAGGCGGTTTCTACGGGATGCAACAGTGGGTGCAGCAACAAGCAACCGACATGTTACGAGGCGACGTGGCCGTATGCGGTGGAATCACGCCCCTGTTAAAAATCGCCCATATGGCTGAGGGATTCCATATGAAGTGTGAAATACACCACGGCGGTAACTCGCTGAACAATGTCGCGAATCTTCACGTCACCATGGCGATTTCCAATTGCGACTATTACGAGGTCTTCCCTTGTAGCGGAGCGAATAAATACGCTCTGGTCAATGACATAGAAGTCGATTCGAACGGCTTCGTTCACGCGCCAGAAGGCGCCGGGCTGGGTGTAGAGATCGATTGGAATTTAGTCGAGGAAAAAACGATTCAGGGTTATGAATAATTTGTTGACTGTGCTAACAAGTGTCCGGCGTAGCGAGGAGATTCCCATGAGCAATCGTTTGCCAAATCCCTCAGGAGAACCGAACTATGGATCATGAGCTTCAAGTCAGCATTCTCAAAGAACTAATGACGCAACTGGATGAAGGGAAGAACATTGACGTGGGCGTGCAATACAAAATGCCAACCACGGGTTATACCTGTCCGGAAATCGCAACCAAAGAACGCGAAAGCTTCTTTCAAAATCATCCACAACTATTGGGGTTATCAGGCGACCTGCCGCTACCGGCGAGCTATTTGACCAACGATGATTTCGGAACTCCCGTGCTCGCTACCCGGGACGAGACCGGTCAGTTCCGAGCTTTTCTTAACGCTTGTCGTCACCGCGGCAGTCGAATCGCTCAAGACACCCGCGGCCGTAAAACCGTTTTCACGTGTCCATTTCATCACTGGGGTTATTCCAACAGCGGAGATCTGATCAATATTCCGGATGAGGATCACTTCGGATCGATCGATAAGTCATGCAATGGCCTTATAGAATTACCCGCGGTAGAGCGCGATGGCCTGCTGTGGGTCCATCCTCAACCCGATGGCGAATTAGACATCGACCAACTGCTCGGCAAAACACTGGCAGACGAGATTGCCTCATACAACCTAGATGATCTGATCTATGCAGGAACCAAGACCATCACCAAAAACCTTAACTGGAAATTGGCAAACGACACGTTCGGTGAAACCTATCACTTCGGAAAACTGCACAAAAATACGTTAGGCCAGGTTCTCTACGGCAACAACCTGCACCTAAAAGAATTCGGGCCGCATCATCGGTTTGTGACCGCGTCAAAAGAAATCGATCAGCTTAGAAATCTGCCCGAGTCTGAGTGGGACATCGGGGTGGGCGCCGGTTTCACCCTGTATTACTTATTTCCCAACATCCAACTCATTCTAAACCCAGGTCAGTGTTCGCTAGTGAAGATTTACCCGGATGCAGAACGCCCTGGGCGATCAACGTCTCAGATCGTTTTCTACTACAGCCAAGAAGCGATGCGTGCCCAGGCCGATGAAAACCCGGAGGAAATAACCGCCGATATCGTCTACAGAAGAGATAACGGTGAACCGCGACGAGAGCCTTCACTCACAGCGTCGATGGAGGTTTTTACCAGCACCGTAGAACAAGAAGACTACCTTATGGGCGAATACCAGCAGAAGGCAGCCGAGAATGGACTACTCACCGAGGTGATCTTTGGTCGTAATGAACCACCGTTGCACCATTTTCATAAGACTTTCCGCGAAAAACTTGGACTCACTCCCTTAGAGGAGTTCGAAGCCTAGCGATACTCGGCGTGTAACCAAGTCGCGCCGGTTATATTCTGACCTCCTCGGCGTAGCCTTTCATTCACAGGGCCACTCTTGCTCAAAGGCAATTAGGGATAAACCCGACGCCGGCTTGTGAAGGACCTCTGGATTGTCCTTGGCCCATTTCATCCAAACCCGTCCGAGCTGAGCTGAGTCAAACGACAATTCAGGAGGAAAACAGACAAGCGTCAGCGGACGTTTTGCAT
>CAXDSX010000244.1:0-3729 GCA_963992075.1 uncultured Pseudomonadales bacterium
CATACGAGATCAGCCTCGGTCTCGTGGGCTCGGAGATGTGTATAAGAGACAGGAGCATGGGGTGCGAGCTCCCAGCGATGATCTTGATATCATTTGCCATGTCGTAACGGTCTCTGGTGCTGGAACACCATTATCTTCACATTGCAGGTTCAGGTAAAAGGCGAAACAGTTTTTGGGATAGATATCGATGCGCAGACGCGGTGTAAGCACTACCGCACAGATCTCGATGTCGTCGCGATTCGGTTCTATTGCTGTGAGCGCTGGTATGCGTGTCACGATTGCCACGTCGCTATAGCGAACCACGCAACCGAGGTCTGGCCGCGACGATTGTGGGAGCAACACGCGATACTTTGTGGTGTCTGTGGTCATCAGCTTTTCGTGCACCAATATCTAAAGAGCCAGTCCGTATGCCCCTCGTGTACCGCTCACTTTAATCCAGGCTGTCAACTGCATCATCACCTTTACTTCGAGTCGAATAATTGAGTACCCGTCTTGCCATCGATATTGGTGGCACCTTCACCGATGTTGTTCTACAGCACGAAACGGAACGATCAACGACAAAGGTACTCACTACGCACGACGATCCAACCAACGGCGCGTTGGCAGGCGTCTCGACAGTATTGGATGAGTCAAATGTCAAACCCGATACCATTGAATTGGTGGTACATGGAACAACGCTCGCCACGAATGCGCTAATCCAAAGGCGCGGTGCAAGAACCGCGTTTCTGACTACTGCCGGTCACCGCGATGTGATCGAGATGGCGTTTGAAAATCGTTTCGACCAATACGACCTAAACATTGACCGAGCAGAGCCACTGGTATCGCGAGCGCTACGCGTACCTATCGTTGAGAGAATGAATGCAGCGGGCGAGGTGTTGACTCCTTTAGACGTAGCATCCGTTGACGAAGCGCTTGATGTCCTCGAGCGTGCCGAAGTCGAGAGCGTGGCGATCGGATTTTTGCATTCCTACGCGAATTCGAAACACGAAGAGGAGGTGGCTGCTCTGTTGAGTAAACGTTTCAAGGATGTTGCTCTGACGCTCTCCTCTGCTGTCTGTCCCGAAATCCGCGAATACGAGAGGTTTTCGACGGCTTGTGCTAATGCGTATGTACTTCCGATCATGGGTCGCTATCTATTACGGCTTGAAACCCGATTGTTCGGATTGGGCTTTACGTGCCCAATGTTGATGATGACGTCGGGTGGTGGTCTAACGACCTTTAAGACAGCGGCTCGCTTTCCGATTCGGTTGGTGGAGTCGGGTCCCGCTGGAGGTGCCATTCTCGCCCGTCACATTGCGGCAGCACTAGATCTTGGCGAGGTCATGTCGTTTGATATGGGCGGTACGACGGCAAAGATCTGCTTGATCGATAACGCGCGGCCTCAATTTTCTAGGGCGTTTGAAGTCGATCGACGCTATCGATTTAAAAAGGGCAGCGGGCTACCTGTGCGAATACCTGTGATCGAGATGGTCGAAATAGGCGCCGGTGGTGGCTCAATCGCTTCGGTGGACAATTTGAATCGCGTACGAGTGGGTCCGGAGAGTGCAGGTTCCGAGCCTGGACCCGCTTGTTATGGAAAGGGCGGACACCGGGCTACCGTCACCGATGCTGACGTTGTCATGGGTAAGATGGATGCAGAGCGGTTTGGCTCTGGTCATATATCCCTAGACGTGGATGCAGCGGCTGTCGCGATAAAAAAATCGGTGGGCGAATCCCTGGACTTTGATATTCACCAAGCTGCCTTTGCTGTTTCTGAAGTTGTTGATGAGAACATGGCTGCTGCTGCACGCGCTCATGCCAGTGAGTGGGGTAAGGCTTTAACGCGCAGAACGCTGATCGCTTTCGGCGGTGCGGCTCCGTTGCATGCAGCACGTCTTGCATCAAAAGTAGGGATTGACCGCGTGCTTGTTCCTCCGGCGGCGAGTGTGGGTTCGGCGATCGGTTTTTTGCTCGCGCCGGTGTCCTACGAAGTTGTTCGTAGTCGGTACATGAGACTCTCCGGATTTGATGAACAGCTTATCGAAACGGTGATGGGGGAAATGCGCGAGGAAGCAACAGCCGTCGTTACGGCTGCCGCACAAGGGCAAAGCATTGTTGAGATCGCGAAGGCTTATATGCGGTACATCGGTCAGGGGTACGAAATCGCCGTTGAATTTGACCCCAATGACACGAAGCAGCAATTGTTCGAGGCGTTTGAACGATCGTATGAGGGGTTGTACGGACGGGTCATTCCGGGTCTCGACGTTGAGGTCTTGAGTTGGACGCTCACTTTAACCACGGGTGAGGAGCAGGCGGCACCCATCGACGAACCGTTCCCACGTTCTTTGACCGACGGTGATTATCCAACGCGGCAAATGATGGACGATGGAAAGATGGCTATAACTAAACGTGTCCTTCGTGACGAATTACCGAAACACCAACGGTTCGAAGGGCCTATGCTGATCATCGAGGATCACACGACGACGGTTGTTCCGTCTCGGTTCGCGGTGCACGTTAACGCGCGTGAGGATTTGGTGATAGAAAAGGTTGCGGAATGAAAGCGCTTGACGCCTTAACTATGCAGCTGGTTTGGGATCGACTGTTGGCCATCGTCGAGGAACAAGCACAAACCCTCATGCGCACGGCTTTTTCAACCGTTGTACGCGAAGCAGGAGACCTTTCCGCCGGCGTTTTTGACACGGAAGGTGCGATGCTCGCGCAAGCGATCACCGGAACCCCCGGACACGTTAACGCCATGGCGCGATCTGTAAGCCATTTCCTCAAGCGCTACCCGTTATTGAGCATGAAGCAGGGAGACGTGTTTCTCACCAACGATCCTTGGTTGGCGACAGGCCATCTCAACGATTTCACCGTGGTAACCCCGGTGTACCGTCGAGGACAACCTGTCGCGCTCTTTGCTTCGACGAGCCATATTGCCGACGTGGGCGGTCGCGGATTCGGCCCGGATGCCAACGAGGTCTACGAAGAAGGGATCAATATTCCGATTATGGCCTTGTTCAATGAGGGCGTTCGAAACGAAACTTTGTTGCAGATCATCGCCGCTAACGTGAGAGACCCTGTCGTGGCAGAAGGTGATCTGTATTCGCTTACGGCGTGTAACGAGGCGGGTGCGAGGGATTTAGAGTCGATGATGGCAGCACACGAATTGGAATCGCTAAATGAGATAGCGAGCCATGTGCTAGTTACTTCGCGGGCGGCGATGGTTCGTGAAATTAACGCGCTACCCGAGGGGATCTATGAAAATTCGATCGACGTGGATGGCTACGACGAGCCGGTCCATATCGCGTGTGCGATGCATGTCGAAAAGGATCGTATTTTGATCGACTTCGCTGGGTCGTCGCCAACGTCCCGCTACGGGATTAATGTGCCTGTTAATTATACCGAGGCGTACGCGTCGTTCGGCATTCGCTGTCTGGTTGGCAACACTATTCCCAATAATGCGGGGTCGCTCGAAACCATTGAGGTCATCGCACCGGAAGGCAGTATCCTGAATGCGATGCCACCGTGCGCGGTCTCTGCAAGACATGCCCTTGGACAAATGCTGCCCGATGTGATCATGGGTTGTCTCGAGCAGATCATGCCTGAGTCCGTGGCGGCCGAGGGTGCTTCATGCATATGGAATCCAGTACTCATGAATGGTCCGCAAACGGGAGGGGAGCTGTCTCTTATACACATCTGACGCTGCCGACGAATAGAGAGGTGTAGATCTCGGTGGTCGCCGTATCATTA
>CAXDSX010000245.1:0-3685 GCA_963992075.1 uncultured Pseudomonadales bacterium
TAATGATACGGCGACCACCGAGATCTACACCTCTCTATTCGTCGGCAGCGTCAGATGTGTATAAGAGACAGTCTTCAGACCGCGTACTTGTAGAAGTGAGTCACTCATTTCACCGCTTCCGTGACTGGATGGTGGCATGCGATATGGCGTTCCAACGCCTGTGTCAGTTCGGGTGATTCGAGTTCGCAATCTTTCTCGGCGTTTGGGCAGCGATTTCGAAATCGGCAGCCGTCCGGCATGTCGATCAGCGCAGGAACTACCCCGGGTATTGTCGCTAGCGGTTGTTTCGGGATTCCGTCCAATATTGGGATGGATCGCAATAATCCCTGCGTGTACGGATGGCGGGGGCTCGAGAACAATTGGCTGACGCTTGCTTGTTCGACAACACAACCGGCGTACATAACGGTCACCCGATCACATAACTCGGCAATAACGCCGAGATCGTGGGTGATAAAAAGAATCGCCATGCCCGACTCGCGCTGCATCTCTCGTAACAGATCGAGAATCTGGGCCTGGATCGTGACGTCGAGTGCTGTCGTCGGCTCGTCGGCGATTAGTAGGTCCGGCTGCATGGCGAGCGCCATGGCAATCATGACGCGCTGTCGCATGCCGCCGGATAGCTGGTGAGGGTATTCTTTTAGACGCTGATCGGGTGCCGGAATCCCAACGCGTTCCAGCATCTCCAGGGCGCGTTGTCTGGCGTTGGTCCTTGATAAGTCGGGCTCATGTAATTTCACCGCCTCCACGATTTGATTACCGATGCGATGAACAGGGTTTAGTGCTGTCATTGGCTCCTGGAAAATCATGGAAATGCGGTTGCCACGTACGTCTTGCATTTCTTCTTGAGGTAGAACGACGAGGTCACGGTTATGAAACTCAATGGATCCCGCGGTAATTTTTCCAGCAGGCTTCGGTAAGAGGTACATGATCGAAAGGGCACTGACACTTTTGCCACAACCCGACTCGCCGACGAGACCTAACGTTTCTCCAGAGGCCAATTCAAAACTCACGCCGTCGAGGACTTCAACATAGCCTGCATCGGTATCGAATCCGGCCCTAAGACCGCGCACTTCAAGTAAGGCAGACATTTTTCAGTTGGAAAGGTAGGTCGTGTCGAGTATTGATACGGGGGCGGTTGGTGTCGCCGTGTCATCTAGAACGCTCTGGCGTTCCTGTTCGTCGATCCAAAACTGCCCCCCCATCGGATTGAACAGCCCGCCAACGCGCGTACCTGTAAATTCGGGTAGTTTCATCCAACGCCAATACGCGTCGCGTGTATACGGAACGTTGAAGGTGAAAATCACGGCGCCCGTATCATGCAGCATCTGTTCGAGCCGATGGGCGAGCTCGACGCGATCGTTTTTATCTGTGGCAGCGCGGTACCGGTCAATGAGCGTATCCATTTGCGGTACGGCGTTGTTGGTGAGGTTGTTGTTCTGCGGCTTGTTTGCGTTATCGGAGTGGTAAAACTGTCGGTACCGCGGTGACAGACCACCACCCGACCAACCCATCCAGGCGATCTGGTGTTTCTTTTCCAACATCTGCTTGAACGATACGGCGGAATCTAGCAATTGCAGCGTTAAATCAATCCCAGCCTTTTTGGCTTCTTCGCGAAGAATGACGAGACGCGGCGTGTGATGAGATTGACCGTAGGTGACACGTAAAGACAACGCTCGTTGGTCCTTGGTGCGGATGCCTTTATCGTCTCGACCAGTCCATCCAGCCTCATCAAGGAACATGTTGGCTTTGGCTAAATCGAATGCGCGGGCACGTATCGACCTATTGGAATAATCCCCATACCCTTCGTGATGCGTATGCTGTCTACGATAATCGCTGCGGAGCACTGTGGTGATCACTTTGTCGATATTCATGGCGTGCGCGAGCCCGTATCGTACTTTTTGATCCGAGAGGATGGGGTCGGCTTGGTTCAACCACATGCCCGATGCCGGCTGCGGATTGTCCGTGTAAAACCAGATCTTGTGGATATAGCCGTTGTCGAAATCTTTGCCTTTGAATTTGTCGTGCCAGAATTCCGGCAGTACGCCGCCGAAGGTATCGAGTTCGCCCTTAAAGAAGTGTTGCAGAGCGATGTTTACGTCGCGGATCACCCGGACGCGTATTCGCTCGGGATTAAAACGATGCCTGTAGTACTTGAGGTCGTTTCCCCACCAGTCTTTTTTACGGGTGAATTCGATGTACTTACCCTTCTCTATTCTTGAGATCTGGTACGGACCGTTGTTGGGTTCGATCTTCCAGTTGTTTTCCCGAACCCAATTTTGGTCGAGGACATGGAAGTGCCGTGGAACGGGTCCCATGCTGTACTCGTAGAGGAGTTCATCTTTGGGTTTTGGCGATCCCCCTTCAATCGAAATGGTGTAGTCGTCATATTTGACGATGTTGACGATTTGGGTGGTGTAGTGGTTGTTGTACCAAGGGGCGACAATGTGTTTCGAACGCATGAAGTCGATGGCGTAGAGATAATCGTCCGCGGTAATGGGGGTTCCGTCGGACCATTTGGCCTCCGGATGCAATCGGTAATAAACCGTTTTCCCGTCTTCGTGGAAAGCCCAATGGGTCGCTAACGTTGGAATGAATTTTCTTGTGTTGGGATGAAGACTGACCAGCGGTAGAAATCCAGCGCGCGTATAGCCTGCAAATGAGCCGTTGGAGTCAGGGCCTACCCTACGAATCGTAAGTGGGAATGCGAGGACGTAGGTGCGAAAAGTCCCACCGGGCTTAGCGTTGGGCGATGCAAAAATGGGGTCTTCATTGTTTGTTTCCCAAATAAGTCCGCTGGGTAGAATGCCACCGGACGGGTACGCAACAATTTCTCGAACGACAGCCGTTGGCGTGTTCGTTGGATCGCTGTTTTCATTCTCTCCACAACCGATTAGGGCGAGCGTGGTGATCAGAGCGATCAACGTGCTGGCGTTAGATTTCGTACGCAGATGCATGGTGTGGTTACTCGTAATAGGTGAATTTTTTTGGATCAAAAGCTTCGCGAACCGCCTCTCCTACGTAGGTCACCATGAGAAGAACTGCCACCATCGCGCCGACCACCGACGTCACCAACCAAGGAGACTCTAATTGACTCGTGCCCTGCGAAAGTAGTTCACCCCAGCTTGGCGTAGGTGGAGGCAAACCAAAACCGAGATAGTCGAGAGCGGTCAGGGAGGTGATGCCACCAGCGATTGCGAAGGGTACGAACGTGACGATAATCGAGATCGAGTTCGGCAGGATATGACTGAAAATCACGCGAGAGTTGCTCGCCCCAAGCGCGCGCGCGGCCAGTACGTACGCGCGCGTCTTTTCTTTGTATGTGCTTGTACGCATGTACCAAGTCATGGACATCCAGCCGAAGATCACCATGACAATCATCAGGGTCCAGAAGTTCGGGATGATGACCGAGGCAATGATCATGATGACGTAGAGAAAAGGCACGTTCGACCAAACCTCAATAACCCGCTGAAAAAACAGGTCGAACGCGCCTCCCCAGAATCCCATGGCGCAGCCAAGTGCTACGCCAATTGTGTAGTTACATATCAATAGAATCAAAGAAAATGCGATGGCGATTCGGAATCCGTAGACAAGTCGTGCAAGCACGTCACGACCCGTCGTGTCCGTTCCTAAATAGTGCTTTTCGTTGAGGGAGGGGGCGGTGGGTTATAACCAAAGCCGCCCCCCC
>CAXDSX010000246.1:0-3679 GCA_963992075.1 uncultured Pseudomonadales bacterium
CAAGACGGCATACGAGATCAGCCTCGGTCTCGTGGGCTCGGAGATGTGTATAAGAGACAGTTGTAGAACTGTTCTATCTGTTGGCGACTGGTTTATTCGTTTTTTCTTTGCATTGGATGAACGATCCGAAAACGGCACGTCGAGGTGTCATTGCGGGTGCGTCAGCGATGGCGATTGGGATGGCTGCGACCTGGTTCCAGCCCTTTATCCAAAATCATGGTTGGATGGTTCTCGCAGTACTCGCGGGCATTGCCGTTGGTTGGCCATTGTCCAGGGTTTCGCTCACCGCAGCCCCGCAGCGGACCGCGTTATCACATGCCTTTGGTGGATTGGCTGCGGGCTTGGTAGGTACCGCTAAATACTTTGCATGGTTGGGTGAAGGTCCTGAAGCGCTAACGACCTTTCGCATGATTGCCATCATTGCGGAGGTCATTCTGGGGTTTATCACGTTTACCGGGAGTTTGTTCGCCGCGGGTAAATTGCAAGAGCTCAACTGGGTTCCGCAGCGGCCGGTAACTTACTTTGGACAAAATATTTTCAACGGGCTTTTACTGCTTGTCGCGGTCGGCATGGGTGCAATGCTCGTGAATGATCCCGCATCTGACATGGCACCGCTGCTTTTCGGCGGGATGATCGTGATCGCTTTGCTGTTCGGTATCTTGCTGATTATCCCCATCGGTGGTGCGGACATGCCGACGGTTATAGCCATTCTGAATTCGTACGCAGGACTAGCTGCTGTCGCTATGGGATTTGTGCTGGAAAATAAATTGTTGATCACAGCGGGAGCATTGGACGGCGCAAGCGGGCTCATCCTGTCGATCATCATGTGCAGAGCGATGAATCGTTCGTACATGAATGTCCTGTTTGGCGCGTTCGGCTCCGTGGCACCTCCCCAGGAAGGTGGTGAACAGGGCGAATATCGTGCGGACACGATCGAAAGCGCTTCGCAAATCATGGAACAAGCTAACCAAGTAGTGATCATCCCAGGCTACGGGATGGCGGTCGCGCAGGCGCAACATAAGGTTCGGGAACTCTATGACCAACTGATGAAGCGAGGGATCGATGTGAAGTTTGCGATTCACCCCGTGGCCGGTCGTATGCCTGGGCATATGAACGTGCTCTTAGCGGAAGCCGATATCCCCTACACCAGTTTGCTTGAGATGGATGACATAAACGGCGAGATGCCTCAATGCGACGTCGCGCTAGTTGTTGGTGCGAACGATGTTGTGAATCCAGCCGCTCGAAGCGAAGAGTCGAGCCCGATTTATGGGATGCCTATTATCGACGCCGATAAAGCACGAACAATTTTTGCAATCAAACGATCGAAGAACCCTGGCTTTGCTGGGATCGATAACGGCCTATATTTTGATGAGAAAACGTGGATGCTGTTTGGCGACGCCAAGACCGTGATCGGTGATTTAGTGAAAGAGCTATCCGGCGAAAGCGGGATCTAAACCCCTGGTTGACGCCGATGACCTGCGTAGACATGTTGGCGGATTACGCGCCCTATTTTTTTGATCGACTTTTTGTTCGCCGGAGCAGCTCTAGCGTCCAAGATAAATTACGTATGTTTGTTCGAGACAGCGATTTCAGGTCGAATCGGCCGTCATTGAGCTTTCTTATCTCTTTGAGAAGGGTGGCGCGAGTCGGGGCTTCTGGTGGTGGATCTGCCTTTTTCGTCGTTCGTTTCATTTTCATTGGACACTAACACTTGCTAGGGATCGTGTATGCCATGCCACACAATAGAGCGACGAACCGTTCAAACGCATTTAGTAGACGTATCGTTTGTCATCCAGTTGCGGTCTCAAACTTACGCTGCTCGCGAGGACTGGTCAAAAGTGCTATCGCTCTTTTCAGTGTACCTTGTCAATAACAACAACGGCCCGTACGAAGGTTAAGGTCAGGGGTAATGTCAGACGAAGTTTGAGCTACTTCGACACGAACAGAGACGCGGGGTCATTTGGCGATTTATTTTGTAGTGTATGACGGTGTGTGCCGTACTCACTCATCTAGCAGGGAAAAGGAGATTTGAGATGAAGAGATTGTTCCAGATAACGACTTTGGTCGTTTCGGTTGCTGCATTCAGCCAGCCGGCGCTACAGGTTGTAACTGTCAATACGGACGATGCGATGGCATACGTGTCCTGGGCGCAGAGCGCTGCCCCGGTCTTTGCGAAAATTAATGATCTTCCGGGGGCAATAGGTACTTGTTTGCCCGGAGCTGGAGCCGAAGAAGAAGGTGACGCGTACTGGTGGTCCCTAGCGCCGAGTCACGCGAATTTGTTGACGGGAAGTGCGCGTGACCCAGCGGTTCTGAAAGAGGTCGAGAAGGTTGAGGACATTCGTACGGTTCGCGAACGGGATATCTGGAGCGTGGTGAAATCTTCCGATCGTGTCTTGGCTGTGGGCGACACGTATGCAGCGTGGAATATCCTCGTTGAAACCGATTCGCCGGCTGAGTACCTCGCGGTACTCAATGTTTTGGAAGCCGCTTATCACAGTAACGGCTACGACGATGTCCACATTGCTGCTTATCGCGTGAACACGGGCGATTATTCCGGAAATATCATGGTGTCGAGCTCTGCACCGACACCTGAACGGATCGGGGCGGTGATGGATGCCTTGGAGGAACCTTGGGCACAAGAATCGATGATGCAATTCCAAGGCATGCGGAAGTGGCTACGCGGTACGACGCTCCAGTGCCAAGTGCACGCGGTGAATCAGTAGCAGCGAGTCGATAAAGGGCCATCGAGAGATGGCTCTTTTCCAGAAACTCTTGATGGGAGTGACCTCAGGTGCGGTCCTGATGGGATTGTTCTGGTACTGAACCTCAAGACGTGCCTGCAAGCTTTAGGTTACCGCCTGCAATTGCACAGATTTGACGAACCCTTTTCTTGGCACTTCTTTAGAGTGAGCTGATATCGCGCGAAACTGGTTGGTCGCTTGATGAGGTCGGGCTGTGTCGCTAGTTCAATCGGTCCCACCAAGGGCTTTTGAATGACGCTTAAGCAAATCGTTCAGCTGGCGGTAATTGGGATCATTTTTGTCGGATTTACGATTGCATGGGTGATCCTCGGTGCTGTGAATGCGGGAAGAACGGAAGGCTAAGCCAGTCTTCTAGGTCAGCGTGTCCAGAATTTGTATGGCGGCCCTCTGATTGTGACGCCGCCGCGGGTCTATTACGAAAGGCCGAAAGAGCGGAAGGTCCGCGTGGCCGGAGTAGAAACAGTCTCTTCGGTTACCGAAAGAGAAACGGTTGACCCATCCAGTTCAAACGTAACGATTGATCTCTCGCTCGACCGGAAACGAGTGGGGAATTTGTGGTTCCCAGTGTTTTTGGCGGCATATCAAGGACAATACACTTACGATATTGAGGCGATCCCGGAAGCGTTTCGCTCAGGACCGTTACTTCTTGTCCCTGGACTCAATTCCTCCGAGTCGATATTCCGTGGTATCGAATTCAAGATTAACGACGTTGCCGTCGAGCCGCTCGCAAAATTGATATCGAATGCGGCCATCGATCTCCACCCGACGCAGTACGTCGATGGGAAATTAGTCGTTGCTTTTCGCTACGAGACGACGGGCACGAATCATTTGCTCTATTTGTTATCTGTCTCTTATACACATCTGACGCTGCCGACGAATAGAGAGGTGTAGATCTCGGTGGTCGCCGTATCATT
>CAXDSX010000247.1:0-3674 GCA_963992075.1 uncultured Pseudomonadales bacterium
AATGATACGGCGACCACCGAGATCTACACCTCTCTATTCGTCGGCAGCGTCAGATGTGTATAAGAGACAGCCGTTTTATGTACGTAACGCGCCCCCTTTTTTGGGCCCTGTCACTTAGTGTCGGCTTTCTAATTCTTTACATAGGGTTAGGCTCGTTCGGTTGGGCTTCAGACGAAGAATCACTTCGCTCAATCGGGGACGCTTCGCGCTGGTGCGAAAGGGTCCATGGCGGAATTTTTCGCGAACCCATTAACGCAATGAGCAACCTGGGGTTCATGGTCGCTGGAATCCTGATGCTCTACGTATTGACGCAGGATGCGCCAAGCAAACACGCAACCAACCGATTCCACGGTCGTAATCCAATCGCCAATGTGTACGCGTTCGCCGTCATTTGGCTCGGTGCTGGATCCATGTTGATGCATGGCACGCATACCTATTGGGGCGGATGGGCAGATAACGTCGGCATGATCATGTACATCCTTCTACCGTGGTTGATTAACGTCGGCGACATGGCTCGATGGTCAGCTCAGCGGGTCTTGGTTACTTACGCGATCATCGTCGTCGTTTACGCCACGGGTCGTTGGACTTTCGGCCGAGGATTAGGCATTCATCTAGACCTTTGGAGTTTGTCTATCGCGCTATGGGCAATTTCAGAAAGCCTCTATAGATTCTGGTCTCCAGGCTTCAGGTGGCTATCCGGACTCATTGGCTTCGCCGTCGCCGCAATTTTTGGAATTATGCCTACCGAAATGCTGGAACAACCTGACCGATTCTGGTGGGTTTTGCTGTTCTGGATACCAGCGTTATTTGCGTCCCGGAACCCCAATCGTACGCGGACATACTCGCCATGGTTCTTCTTAGGAACAACCGCCTTTGTCTTGGCTTTCGCTATCTGGCTTCGGGGACGTCCCGAAGACCCTTGGTGTGATCCCGACGCCTTGATTCAGATGCATGGGGTCTGGCATCTCTTAACTGCTTTCGCCACTTGGTGCATTTTCAAGTTCTTGCGGACAGACGTGCCAAAGACCGGCTAGCGTTCTACGCGCTACCACTCAACGTGATCAACGGCTAAGCCCAGTGACAGGCCGCATCGAGAGGCGTACGCTCGCTACGCCTCATAGTCACGAAACGAGCTGATGAAACGGCTTCGTATATCAACTCTAGGCGGAATAGCGCCACGCGATTACGGTGCTTTGGTCGACAGTCTCGGGGTACGCCATCGAGCGAAGGAATCTTTTCGCCGCCTCATGCTCGCGGGTCACTCCGCTTTACCCGCTATGCGGAAAGGTCTAGTACATGACAACGACGACGTACGTATCGCGTGCTGCAGACTTCTCGACCACTTTATGGATGTCAAAGCTTTGCCTCAATTAATCGAAAACCTAAAACACTCCAGTCCAAGTGTTCGAGGTGCCGCGATGCACGCGTTAGCCTGCGATCGCTGCAAAGAAGGGGCTTGCCGGCCCGCTGAGGAGAAAGTGCTGCCCATTGCAATTGACATGCTATTAGACGATCCACACCGGAGAGTTCGTCAGATGGCAGCAGATTTACTCGGCCCTTCCGTCCATCGAAGTCCCGACGTGTTGGGCGCACTAGTGAAAGCCAACTCATCGGATACGAGTCCGACCGTCAGGAAGATCGCTGGATGGTGGATTCCTGGCGGCGTACGGTACACAAAAACACTTAAGAAGGAACGACCACGCCTTCAACTCTCGGCATGACCCTGTTGTTTTCGACCAAACGTACGATTCCATCCCACGCTGATCTCTTGGACGTGGTCGCATGCGCATAACCGTCTGGAACGAAAACATACACGAGCGTGAGAACGAGAGCGTCCGGGCCATCTACCCGAATGGAATCCACAACGTTATCGCCAACTTTATTCGGGAGGGTGTGGTAGGCGCCGAAGTTCGAACCGCGACATTGGATCAACCCGAAGCCGGATTGACCGACGCGGTGCTTGAAACCACCGACGTCATGACCTGGTGGGGCCACGTCGGCCACGATCTAGTCGACAAAGATATCGTTGAAAAAGTGGAACAGCGGGTCCTAACTGGTATGGGACTGATCGTCCTCCATTCAGCGCACTTATCAAGAATCTTCAAACGGCTCATGGGTACCAGCTGCAATCTACGCTGGCGCGAAGGCGAAGATCGAGAAACGGTGTGGACCGTTAGTCCAACTCATCCGATCGCCCAAGGTATCCCGCACCCGATCGTCGTACCCAACCAGGAGATGTACGGAGAATTTTTCGACATTCCAACGCCCGACGAACTGGTGTTCGTCAGCTCCTTCACGGGTGGCGAAGTATTCCGTAGCGGCTGCTGCTTTAGCCGCGGTAAGGGCCGCATCTTCTACTTTAGCCCCGGCCATGAATGCTTCCCCGTCTATTACCAACCCGAGATTCAGCGCGTGCTTCTTAACGCCATCGAGTGGGCATACCAGCCCCAAATCTCGGGTATCGATACGAGCGCTAGTTTCGAGTCCAAACCCGGTTGGTTTGAATCTTCAGAGTAATCGATCCCGTCTTTAACCGGTTCATTACTGGCCTGCACTCAAAAGCCATGACAGGTTTCGGTGAGGGGAGTACGTTTACCGACTCAACTTCTGTTGAACCTCTCATCGCAACGGAGCAGCCCCTATGACGGAGTTTTGGCAATTAACATTTCCCATGCCAGGTCAAAGCGAAAACCATGCGCTCGCCGCCGAGAATAACGGATGGGACGGCCTGTTCTTTGCCGATACACAATGCCTGTCCGGTGACATTTACTCTGCGATGTGTCTCGCCGCGAAAGCCACGACAACGCTTCAGGTTGGTACCGCCGTGACTAATCCGGTGACTCGACACGCGGCTGTGACGGCATCCGCCATTGGCACCGTGCAAGTCGAGTCCAACGGGCGAGCAGTATTAGGGATCGGCCGAGGTGATTCCGCCCTTGGGCTCTTGGGCCAGAAGCCGGCGCCGGCCTCTCAACTTGCCGACTACATTAAACAGGTGCAAGGCTATCTGCAGGGTGATTCCGTCGAACTCGACGGCTATGCCAGTCAGATATCTTGGATCAACGGAAGTGGACAAGCCAAGGTGCCGGTAGATGTCGCTAGCACCGGCCCGCAAGTCATCGCACTGGCCGCAACGTTTGCGGAACGGATTACGTTCGCGATGGGGGCCGATCCGATGCGTATTGCCCGTGGAATTGAGGATGCACGAAACGCCGCCGACGCCGCAGGACGTGATCCCAACGAACTAAGTTTCGGCGCGTACGTCAACATCGCCTGCGACAACGATGAACAAAGGGCCCGCGACATCATACGAGGCAGCGCTGGAACCTTCGCACATTTCAGTGGAATGTCATCAGCCGCGAACGCTGGTTTACAGGATGCGCCGGTTTTCAAGCACATTGGTGCAAATTACGACATGGCGAATCACGCGAGCGGTAAAGCAGCTCATATGAAAGAAGTACCCGATGAATTTGTCAGCCGATTCGCCGTTGCAGGTCCACCGGCATTATGTATTGATCGACTCGGTGAAATAATCGACCAGGGACTCGATCGCGTGGTGTTACTGATGGGTTCCCGCGATGCCAACCCGGAGCACATGGCAGCAAGTTCTGAACGGATCAGCACCGACGTGATCGTCGAGTTGCGCTAACCTGTGGGGACGGCGACGATACCGC
>CAXDSX010000248.1:0-3657 GCA_963992075.1 uncultured Pseudomonadales bacterium
TACACCTCTCTATTCGTCGGCAGCGTCAGATGTGTATAAGAGACAGAGATAGAGCGATAAAACACCGTATATGATTCCAGCGCCCCAAAGGATGATTTTCCCCCGTGTGCTCACGTATTTAACGTCAGTGGAACGCTTCTTAGCTGACTCACCCAGATTTCGGATCGATCGGCGTGATCGGGTTCACGCCACGCTCGATGCATTGACCCGCCAGTAGGCAAAGGTCGTCCCTCCAGAGATCGGCATAAATCTGGATACCTGTGGCTAATCCGTCATCGACGCCCATGGGTAGGGCCAATCCTGGGATGCCCAACGCGTTGCCTGGGACGATAAACCGTAACGTATTGACGACAAGCTCGGCACCTGAGCCTGGAACCAAATCGGCGTTGCAAGGAAACGGAAGATTGGTCCAGGTCGGACCGACAACGACGGTGTGCTCCGTCAAAAACTGAGACCAAAGAATCCGCAATCGTTGGCGCTCGCCCAATGTTGCGTTGAGCGATCCACTTCCAGGATTAAAGTATTTCTCCACTTCGATGAGTTGTTGATGTATTTCCGGTGAGAGCAGGTTATTCATTTCTTCAAGACCATCCGCCATACCTTCTAGCAAGATGTTTCCCCAAACATCCAACACGCGCTCTAGTTCTGGAGGTTCGACCGTTGTTACTTCCCATCCCTGACTGGATAAAATCTCTCCGGATTTTTCGATGGCTCGAATCGTCGCCAGTGGTAATTCGCATCCCGGTATCGAGGTGACGATGCCCGCTCTTAACGGGCTCGGCACAGGGCCCGTCAGCGGCACGTCCACGGTCCTTGGGTCCTTGGCGTGGCGACCCGCGATAATGGATAAACCGAGTCGTAGATCCGCAACTGTTCGCGCCATCGGTCCGTCCGACACAAACTCCAAGCTGGCAGCACCCAACCCCCCTACTTCGCCTTCGATCGCAAAAGGTACACGTCCAGCTGTCGGCTTCAATGCCGCAATGCCACAGCAGTACGCAGGGTTTCGTAACGACCCGCCGATATCGTTGCCGAGACCCATGGGTGACATGCCCGTCGCAATCGCTACAGCCTCACCTCCACTCGAACCACCAGGGGTAAGTTTCTTATCCCACGGGTTAAACGTTCGTCCACGCAATGGATTTTCTGTATCGATACGTAATCCGGCCTCGGGGAGGTTCGTCCGCGCGATGGGAATTGCACCCGCCCTATTCATGCGGTCCACAATTGGTGAGTTGGTGCTTGGGAACGTATCAGCGAGCGACGGTAGTCCCTGGGTTGTCGGCGCCCCAATCAAGTCGATGTTCTCTTTGATCGTGTACGGTACGCCATGTAATGGTCGTAACCGTTCAATAGCGTCTGCGGTATCCGCATCGTCGGCTTGGGCCAAAGCGCTTTCTTCAAGCGTAATCGTGATGGCGTTTAGCTCGTCGTTGATCTCCGCGATCCTAGCCAAATGGGCCTCAACGACTTCACGACTGGAAACCCGTCCGCGACGAATAAGTTCTGCGAGCTCCACTGCCGAGTGCGAACACAGTTCGTTCATATCGACCTCATCAATCATCTCGTTTAATGATGTTACGCATAAAGCAACGACCAATCATTCGCGTGTTACGACGACGTCGAGAGGTGACTTTGTGCGCGAAAAACGAGACCGTTAGAACAACGGGCGTGGAAACGACAGAGACGCATGGAATTCAAGAAAGCAACGAACGGGGACATAGTGCTACGAGTCGCCACCGAAGGCAGTGGCCCCGTCTTACTTTGCGTCCATGGGTGGCCTGAACTTTGGTACTCGTGGCGGCACCAAATTGCTCACTTTGCTGAACTTGGTTACACCGTTGCGGCGATGGATGTTCGAGGTTACGGAGGCAGTTCCAAGCCCGAACCGATCGCAGCTTATTCCATGAAAAATCTTTCAAGTGACGTGGCCGCCGTCATCAGGGAAATAAGCGACGATCCAGTCGTTCTATTAGGTCACGACTGGGGAGCGCCCATCGTCTGGAATACGGCGCTTTTGTACCCGGATCTTGTCCGAGCCGTTGCTGGATTAAGTGTTCCCTACGTACCGGGCAGAGACGCAGCTTTTATAGACTTAGCAGAACAACTCTATGCGGATCGCTTCTTCTACCAGATTTACTTTCAACAAGAAGGCGTCGCAGAGGCGGAACTCGAGGCCGATGTCTCCAGCTCCTTGCGTAAAATCTATTACGCCATTTCAGGCGATGCGCCGACGGGTACTTGGCTAATCGAAAAGCCCAGGCATTCGCCATTGCTGGAGAGCATGGTTGACCCTGACCCTTTCCCCGAATGGCTGACCACTGCAGATATCAAAACGTATAGTGACGCCTTTGAAAATGGCGGATTCCGAGGACCCTTGAACCGCTACCGGGCTCAACGCATCGACGTCGAAGATCTGGTCGAGATAAGAGGCCGAACCATCCAGCAACCGACTTGCTTTATCGGCGGAGAAAAAGACGCGGCACGACATTTTATGCCCGGGTACGATTTGTATACTAATCCGGGAAGAGCGTGTGACGACTTCCGCGGCAGCACCATCATTGGTGACGTTGGCCATTGGGTACAACAAGAAGCCCCCGCAGAAACCAACTCCGCGTTGGAGGTTTTTCTCGGGTCACTGTAATCCTCGTCTGCTTATCGATTATCTGGAGTATGATTTTGGACTGGTGGCAAACCGAGGACTATCGATGGCCGAGCAGAATTTGAGTTACGACGACATTAAGGCGTCACGTGTCACAGAGATCGAAAGCGGCATCAGTCAACCTGACCCGGATAAGCTTGCACGGGAAAAAACCTTTGCAGAGTTGAACTCGCTTGGTCTGCAAGCGAATCTTGCCGAACTTGAATCGATCGGTTTCACCACCGTCAAAGGAGCGATCTCAGAGGATTTGGTTGCGAGGGCTCGAGATGCAATTGTCCGAGTGATGGAACGGAAGACCGGTGCAACGGTCGACGTCGACTCGGAGTCTGGCGAAAATTTCAATGGCGTCTCGCTTGCTCACTATTTGCTGTTTGAAGACGAGGTTTTCGAGGAAATCGCGCTAGCACCAGAACCACTCGCCCTCATTAATTACCTTCTCGGTCGAAGCTGCAAACTTTCGAGCATGACGTGCCATTTCAAAGGTCCGGGAGGCACTTGTTTGCCACTGCATTCAGATAACGGCAACGGCATCCCCGCTCCCTTTTCGATGACGTCTCAAGTCGCCAACGTCAACTACGCACTAACCCCCTACACCGAAGAAGCAGGTGCGCTGGGAATGGTGCCGGCAAGTCATCGGCGATGTCGCCCACCACGCGCTGATGAAGTCATGCTGGGAGGCGATCACGGCAATCCTGATGCGATTGCGATGAATTTGGAACCGGGGGATGCCGTCGTTTGGCATGGCAATACCTGGCACGGCTCTTTTGAACGGACGGTGCCGGGCATTCGGATGAATCTCGCCACGTACTTTGCTCGCCATTACGTGGTGACCCAAGAGAAGTTTGGCGAATATGTTCCATCCGAGCTACTTGAGCGACACGCAAATAATCCAGTCATGCTGCGTCTATTGGGGCAAGAACAGGGCTACGGATGGGATGCGGATGGTCCGGACTGGGCTAAATTCGCGAAAGCACCTCGTGGTCAGTTCGACTGAC
>CAXDSX010000249.1:0-3651 GCA_963992075.1 uncultured Pseudomonadales bacterium
GCAGAAGACGGCATACGACATCAGCCTCGGTCTCGTGGGCTCGGAGATGTGTATAAGAGACAGGAGGAGTAGCGCATGAATACCGTAGTAAAGTGCCATGGGGTTTCTCGCGTCTACGACGATGAGGTTGCGCCCGTGCACGCGCTCAGGAATGTCGATTTCCACCTCGAACCAGGCGAGTTCGTGAGCCTTGCCGGGCCTTCCGGGTCGGGCAAGTCAACCTTGTTGCATGTGATTGGAGCGTTGGATGAACCCACCGAAGGGTTCATTGAGGTCGACGGTGTGTCGCTCGATGGATTAAAAGCCCGGGAGCTATCAGACCTTCGGCTCGAAAAAATCGGTTTCGTGTTTCAAGCGTACAACCTAATCCCCGTCCTGACGGCGCGAGAAAACGTCGAATTCATCATGCAGCTGCAAGGGATTGATTCAGGTGCCAGGCGGGAGCGGGCGGAAGAAGCCCTGAGCTCGCTCGATTTGGGCGAATTGGCAGATCGACGCCCGAATGAAATGTCGGGGGGTCAGCAGCAACGCGTTGCCATTGCGCGTGCCATCGTGACCAATCCGGTGCTGCTGTTGGCGGATGAACCGAGCGCAAACTTGGACACCAGCACCACCAAGGAACTCTGCGAGCTGTTAACCCGTGTAAATAAAGAACGTGGCGTCACGATTCTAACCGCGACCCATGACCCTCTGGTGATGGGGTACGCGGCGCGACAAGTCACGCTTCGGGATGGCGAAATTACCGACGAACAACGGGCAACGCCTGAGGCCACGTGAAACTGCGTGAATGGGCGATTCTCCTCGTTGCGTTTCTAGGGTTTTACGCCAACACCGCCGAATTTGATCTGCGGCTTAAGTGGTTTACGACCTTGTCGGCGTTACCTCCCGACGACGTTCGCCGCACGCTGACCCACACCCCGACCCTCGATCACAGTGCCGATGTTCGGATAATGTTTAAGCACGAGGGTGGCCCGTGGAGTTTTGAGATTGATCATGCCACCACGTGGGTCCAAGGGGATTCGTACGGTGTTGGTGGCTTAACCCAGGGTTCGTTGGACCGCGCTCCGGATTCCGATCGTGCCCGATTAATGTCGCTGACCTGGGATTTGGATAAAGGCCGAAGCCACCGAGCTTTTCATCGGTTGGATCGATTTGCGATGAGTTACCGAAACAATGCCTGGGGCGTTACCGTGGGGCGCCAGGCGGTTTCGTGGGGGAGCGGTCGGGTGTTTCAACCGCTCGACCTCTTCAATCCGTTTGGCCCAACGGCCGTCGATCGGGATTACAAGCCAGGCGATGACCTCATCCTGGTCGAGCGTCTTTTCTCGAACGGTAGCGACTTGCAGTTACTCACCGTCGGGCGCAGAAGGGATGGATCCGTCCGCGGTGATGAGTCGAGTTACGCGCTGAAGTGGCACGGCTACATGGGTGAGTCGGAAGTCGAATTGCTCGGCGCTCGTCACATTGGCGATGACATTCTTGGCCTGATGTTGCGGGTCCCGGTCGGTCCCGCGCTGATTCGTTCGGATATCGCCGCCTCGCGTGTTGGGCCGAGCGATTGGTATGTCTCGGCGATCCTCAACGCCGATTACAGCTTCGGTGTGGGTGATCGATCCGCCTACGTGTTTGCCGAGTACTTCCATAATGCCTTTGGCGTGGATCACCTCGATCCCACCGGGGTTCAATTGCCGAGCGAACTTGCGGACCGCGTTGCACGTGGCGAATTATTTAACGTTATGCAGGATTACTTGGCGTTGGGGTTGCAATACCAATGGCACCCCATCCTTGGCCAGTCGGCGACGCTGATCACCAATATTCATGACAAGAGCCACATCTTTCAAACCCAAGTGGACTTCAATCCCGGAGACCATTCGCGACTGCAAATCGGTGTGGTCGCGAGCATCGGTCAGTCCGGAGAAGAATTTGGTGGCTTACCGGTTCTCCCCGACCTGACCGTCGGCGGCGGGGTCAGTGGATTCATGCGTTGGGTCTACTACCTCTGAGACCACTAAATCCCGGCGACCTAGGCCCAAGTTCGACGTCGTAGGCAAGCGAACTCCGATCTTAGACGCTGCTGGCCGCTCCCGACCCGCGAGCCGCCTCGTCGTTGGCCTGCTTGGCTTCGATCAGTTCGGGCATGCGCTTGTCGAGCTCGTCGAGTGTCCAAAGTTCAGACTTCTGGAAACTCTTGATGATCGCAGGCTGTTGCATGATGCCGACCAAGCCGCTCGCGCAATGGATGATTTGACCCGAAATGCTTGCAGCTTCTTCGGATGCGAGCCACGTGACGACGGGCGCGACATGCTGCGGCCCGCCGGTGTCGAGTTCCGCGGTGCTGACTTCTTCGCCGCGCGCCTCGCGTAAAGGGATCGTCATTCGCGTGAGTGCGCCCGGTGAGATGGTGTTCACGGTGCAACCGTACTTCGCCAGTTCGAGGGCGAGTACGCGACTGAACCCGGCGATACCGGCCTTGGCGGCCCCGTAATTCGCTTGACCAAAGTTACCGAAGAGACCCGACACACTGGAAAAATTAACGATGCGGCAACCGGTTCGGTTGTTTTCTCGGATGTATTGGGCGAATGGGCGTGAACAACAGTAGTGGCCTTTGAGATGGACCGCGATCACGGCGTCCCAATCGGCTTCGTCCATGTTGAAGATCGACTTGTCCCGCAAAATGCCGGCATTGTTAACCAGGATGTCCATGCCGCCAAAGTTGTCGAGGGCCGTTTGTAGGAGTGATTCACCACCGCTGACCTCGGACACGGACGACGTGTTGGACGCGGCTTCACCGCCCATGGCGCGTATCTCGTCGACCACGTCGTCGGCGATCATGCCACTGCCGGTCCCGTCGGTGTTGCCTCCGAGGTCGTTGACCACAATGCGAGCACCTTCAGTCGCCATCGCGAGCGCAATGTCCCGTCCGATTCCCCTGCCAGCGCCGGTGATGACGGCCACTTTGTCGTCCAGACGTCCCATACAACACTCCTATTGTTCTCGTTTTCGTTGTCGCGACGATGGTATTCGCTATTCGACACGATTGCGCGGTCGGCCCTAAGATGCGGGGATACGGGGATTTGCGGAGGACCAGCTATGTATGGCGATGCGACGCTTGCGCAAGTGGAGGCGATGGCCAATGAGGGCTGTACCCATATGGTGTTGCTGATGCGGCACTCTGCCCGTGAATTCAATCCCGACGTTCACGATCTCGAGAATCCTCTAACGGACGAGGGAAGAGAGCTATCACAACGGCTAGGACGTCAGTTGCCAAAGGCCTATACCCTTCGTGGTTACGCCTCCCCGGCCGGGCGGTGTGTGGAAACTGCGCAACTTTGCCTTGACGGCCACGCAGCCGAGGGTGGATCGAGTACGCGGGTCCGTCCGGTCGAAGGTCTCGGTGTTTTCTATGTCCTCGATCAAATGAAAATGTATCGCGTGATGCGCGATATGGGATCGCTGCAGCAGTTCGTTTCAGCCTGGTCGGACCGTGCGATTCCGCAAGACGCGCTGATCCCGGCGCAGGAAGCGGCACGGATTCTCATGCGGGTGGTGAGTGAAAAATTGAGTCAATCCGTGGCCTGTCTCTTATACACATCTCCGAGCCCACGAGACCGAGGCTGATCTCGTATGCCCTCTTCTGCTTGAAAAAAAAAA
>CAXDSX010000250.1:0-3650 GCA_963992075.1 uncultured Pseudomonadales bacterium
TTTTTTCAAGCAGAAGACGGCATACGAGATCAGCCTCGGTCTCGTGGGCTCGGAGATGTGTATAAGAGACAGTGGTTTTACCGCGCTAAAAACCAACATTTTCCGAGAAACGCCCCATGGTTTAGTCGGTTGGTCACCGGGTTTTGGTGGGCCATCCGAGCCCGAGAGAACGCCAAAACGCGAGGTTCTTAAAGGCCTGCAGGACTACCTGCAAGCTTTTAGAGACGGCGCTGGCCCTGACATGGATATCTTGTTGGATCTCAATTTCAACGCGCGAACCGAAGGCTATTTAACGCTGCTACGGGCTTTACGCGACCACGATTTATTTTGGGTCGAAATCGATACGCCACACGCTACGGCCTTATCGACGATCCGTCGACATAGCCCGTTCACTATTAGTGGCTGTGAATCACTCACAGGGTTAGTGGAATTCCTTCCTTATTTTCAACAAGAAGCTTTAGACGTCGCCATCATCGATGCTGTCTGGATCGGAATTTGGCAATCGCTCAAAATCGCAGCCACGGCAGACGCTTATCAGATCAACGTCGCTCCTCACAACTACTACGGCCACTTAGCCACGTTGATGAATGTCCATTTCTGCGCCGCCGTGCCCAACTTAAAGATCATGGAAACCGATATCGACCGTTTCGTCGGTGACGCCGAAATCTTCACCCACGCCCCCCATATCGAGAACGGCGAGGTCGAGGTTCCGGACCGACCAGGCTGGGGTACCGAACCGAACGAAGCGGCTTTGGCCAAGTACCCGCCCCTATAGAGAGTTCGACACGGACGGCCGACGTAATTATGCAGCCACTCGTATGGGGAGGGATTCCAGTCCGAGAACAAACGTGCCTCGACGCATCCGCGGCAACTCGTCTCCGCGCTCGATAGTCGTCGTCGCCGCAAACAATTCCTCGAACAGGACGCGCAACTCCAACCGGGCGAGGTTCGCGCCGAGGCAGTAATGTCGGCCGAAACCGCCGAACGAGAGGTGATGGTTGGGCGATCTCTCAATTTCAAAGCAATCCGGATCAGGGAAAACGGATTCGTCTCGATTGCCGGACTCGTAAAGAAGCAACAATCTATCACCGGCGCGAACAGTGCTATTTCCCAAAGTCACGTCACGGGTAGCGGTACGCTTAATATTTTTCACGGGGCACACCCACCGCAGCATTTCTTCAATCGCGGAATCCAGCACTGGGGGGTCCTGACGTAACCGACACATGCTGTCGGGACTCGAGAGCAACGCATCGAGTCCTCCGCTCGCAACGTGGCGCGTGGTCTCGTCCCCACCTACCAAAAGTAGCAACGCCTCGTGAAGAAAATCTTTACGGTGCATAAGCACGCCAGACTCCCTCGCCAGGGCCAAGGCTGACAGTAGATCGTTACCCGGCGCTTGAAGACGGCGCTGATACCATTCCATGATGTACTCATCAAACTGATTTACCGCATCGCGTACCTCCGCTTCGAAACTCGCGGGTTGGTTGGACATGCCCGTTGCAACCAAATCTGACCAGTCAAGCAGTTTCTCGTAATCACCCTCCGGGACACCGAACAAGTGCCCAATCACCATCATTGGGAGGGGCTTCGCAACCTTCTCCACGAAATCAAAATCCACACCGGCGTGCGACAAAAGTGTCCGCACGGCCTTGCGTATGAAGGGCTCGAATGCCCGCACGGATTGCGGCGTGAAACGTTTTCGAACCACGCCTCGTCGTAATAGGTGATCCGGTTCATCCCGGTTGATCATCGATGGAACCGGCGGCGCGTCAATGCGAGAACCTTGCGTCGATGTAAATGTCTCTTGGTCTAACGATACCGTGCGGATGTGCTCGTAGCTCGTGATACCCCAGACCCCGGTCTCGTCATCCCAAGCCGGTGCCTTTTCGTCCCAGTAGACGGGCGCATAGCGTCGTAGCCATCGGTAGGCGTGAAAAGGATCCGCCTGGAATTCGGGGTCAAGAAAGGCAACTTGCATCGGCGGATGGGACATAAGCTTTGGCTATGATCTAACGAAAGCATCCATTGTAGTGACCAAGCTTTAACTGGCTCTGGTAATCTCGTGGAAAAACTATAGCAGAGGCAACCGTGACGGCAATTGGCGTCTTTTATTTTGCCACCGAATACGGGCATGGCGTCGTTGATGTGGCACGAGACGTAGAACGCCGCGGATTCGAATCTTTGTGGTTGCCCGAGCACACCCACATACCCACAAGTCGAAAAAGCCCTTATGCCGGCGGCGGTGAACTTCCAAAGGAGTATGCTCACACGCTCGACCCTTTCATGGCACTTGCGGCTGTTGCAACTGCAACGGAGAGTATTCGACTCGCGACGGGCATATCCCTATTGATCGAGCGGGACACGATAACCACGGCCAAAACGGTAGCAACCCTCGACGTCCTCTCGAACGGTCGAGTCATCCTCGGGGTTGGTGGGGGCTGGAATAGGGAGGAAGCTGAACATCACGGTGTCGACTGGTCGCAACGCTTCCGTAAGCTGGAAGAACAAATCGATGCACTCAAAGCCATCTGGGGTAATGACGAAGCGTCATTCCACGGCGAACATATCCAGTTTGATCCTATTTGGTCCTGGCCAAAGCCTCGACAGCGACCCCACCCACCCATCGTGTTAGGTGGCGAAACAGATCACAGTCTTCGGCGTGTCATCAAGCACTGTGACGGTTGGCTACCCCGAGCTCGCGATCCCGAATTCGTTTTCCGCGGCATCGAAAGGTTGTATCAACTTGCCGAAGAAGCCGGCAGAGACCCCGACTCCATTAGCGTGAATGTATTCGCACCCAGACCGGAACCGGAATTAATTGATCGATTCAAAAGCAAGGGTGTCGAACGTATCGTCCTGTGGTTGCCACCAGAAGATCACGATGCGGTATCACGACGTCTCGACAGCTACATGGCCTTTCTCTAAGCAGAGCGAAACGACGAGTTGCTCCTAGTACGAGATCGACTTTCCAACCGTTACCCAGCGACCGTTTTGAATTTGCGATAGCGCCGAAGAACCGACGCCTTTGTGGTCGTTAGGACCGTACTGCAATTCATAGCCGAACAAATCTCGATAGTCATCGATCGTTTCAATGGCAGCCACCAGACTGTCCCGGTTCAATTCGCGGCCGGCAATTTCAAATGCGCGTACGGTCAGATCGGCACCACGGTAGCCAATCATCGCAGGAAGCCCCGGGTACTCTCCGTACCGGTTTTGGTAGCGGTCAAACCATTCGCGAAGCTCCGGCGATAGGTCCTCGTCCGCATAGCGAAGGGCCAAAGGCACGAAAGCATAGTAGCCCTCGCCCGACCCGCTTTCCTGATCGGCGATCACCTGCCCATAAGCGGCTTCATTGCCCACCCAAGCCACACCCGTCCAGTCCGCCTTACGCGCAGCTTCTAACACCAGAATCGTATCCCGATGAACTGTCCCCATGAGAACCAAATCGCAGCCCGCGTCCCGCATGCGAATTATGGCTGCCGTGAATTCACTCTCTGTCGGTTGGTGTGCTGATCGAGCCGCAATAGTGACGCCCATTTCGGCGGCTTGATCTTCAACACCGTCAAGAACCTCCTGGCCATAGTCGGTGTCCTGATAAATGACACAAGGGGTGGACGCGCCTTTCTCATCGATAAAATAGCGATCCGCCC
>CAXDSX010000251.1:0-3649 GCA_963992075.1 uncultured Pseudomonadales bacterium
GAATCCCGGCCTGTTCGATATGCTGCATGATCGCGCCGATTACAACCCGTTTTCCATCACATACCGCGTCTACATCGACCTCCACCGCTTGATCCAAGAATCGATCAAGTAGCACGGGTGAGGCATTCGATACCTGGAACGCGGATTCCATATATCGCTCTAGATCTTGCTGACCGTATACGATCTCCATAGCTCGACCGCCCAACACATATGACGGTCGAACAATAATTGGGTAGCCGATCTCATTTGCGGCTTGCACTGCGTTGCTTGGTTCATCGGCGGTTCGGTTTGAAGGTTGCCTTAACGCAACCTTCTCGATCAATCCTTGAAACCGTTCTCGATCTTCGGCTCGGTCTATCGCGTCCGCAGTCGTACCGAGGATTGGCACCCCCGAAGACTCAAGCTGATCGACCAATTTCAGCGGGGTCTGACCTCCAAACTGGACAATCACGCCATGAGGTTTCTCAACGTCAACGATAGCTAGTACGTCTTCCAGCGTTACCGGCTCGAAATAGAGGCGATCCGACGTATCATAGTCAGTCGAAACGGTCTCAGGGTTACAATTCACCATAATCGTTTCGTATCCGTCCTCGCGCATGGCCATAGCCGCGTGAACACAACAATAGTCAAACTCGATCCCCTGACCGATCCGGTTGGGACCTCCACCCAAAACCATGATCTTTCGTTCATTCGTAGGCTCTGCCTCACACTCCTCTTCGTAAGTCGAATACATGTATGCCGTCGCGGCCTCGAACTCCGCAGCACATGTATCAACTCGTTTAAAGACGGGGTCGACACCCAACGATTTACGATACTGTCTAAACTCTTCTTCGGAACATCCCAATAACGATGCGAGACGGGCGTCAGCAAAGCCATCTCGCTTCAAAAGACGAACACGGGTTTCCGTAAGACTTCTCAAATCTTGACCAACAAGCGACTCCTCGGCTCGAACAAGATCTTCAATTTGAGACAAAAACCACTTGTCGATACCCGAAGCTTCAGCAATTTCGTCGATCGACATTCCCTCCCGAAAGGCGTCCGCAACAAACCAAATTCGCTCGGCTCCTGCCTGCCGCATTTCGAGAGTAAGCGTCGATACCCGATCTTCTTCGATGGAAGAAAGAACCGGAGTTAAGCCCATCACGCCGGTCTCGAGACCTCTCAACGCTTTTTGGAAAGATTCTTTGAACGTACGCCCAATCGCCATGACTTCGCCGACAGATTTCATCTGCGTCGTTAGTCGATTCTCGGCTTGACTGAACTTCTCGAAGGTAAACCGTGGCACCTTAGTCACGACATAATCGATCGAAGGTTCAAACGAAGCTGGCGTCACACCAGTGATATCGTTAGTCAGCTCATCCAGGGTATAACCAACCGCCAACTTGGCGGCGACTTTCGCGATAGGAAATCCCGTCGCTTTGGAAGCAAGCGCCGACGATCGCGACACGCGAGGGTTCATTTCAATAACAACCATGCGTCCCGTATCTGGATCGAGCGCAAATTGGACATTCGAACCGCCTGTGTCTACACCGATTTCTCGTAACACCGCAATCGACGCATTGCGCATCGATTGATATTCCTTATCGGTCAGCGTTTGCGCCGGGGCTACCGTAATCGAATCTCCGGTGTGAATTCCCATTGGATCAACGTTTTCGATTGAGCAAACGATGATGCAATTGTCGGCACGATCACGAACAACCTCCATCTCGAATTCTTTCCAGCCCAGCAACGATTCATCGATTAACAACTCACTGGTGGGCGAAAGATCCAACCCCCTGGTACATATGTCGATAAATTCCTCGCGGTTGTACGCGACACCGCCACCACTACCACCCAGAGTGAAAGAAGGTCTGATAATGCACGGGAAGCCGAGCTGGCTCTGGACCTGTCGAGCTTCTTCCAAGCTGTGTGCGATCGCGGAGCGCGGGGTCTCTAACCCAATCCGCCGCATGGCCTGATCAAAGCGTTCTCTATCTTCCGCTTTGTCGATCGCATCTTGGCTAGCTCCAATAAGTTCAACATTGTGCGCTGCAAGGACTCCTTCCCGCACAAGATCCAGCGCACAATTGAGGCCGGTTTGGCCACCCATCGTAGGGAGCAGGGCTTCCGGTTTTTCCCGGGCAATAATCTGTGCAACTGTCTGCCACTCCACCGGTTCAACGTACGTCGCATCAGCCATCACGGGATCCGTCATGATGGTCGCTGGATTGGAATTAACCAACACGACCCGATACCCCTCGCTACGAAGAGCTTTACATGCCTGTGCGCCGGAATAATCAAATTCGCAAGCCTGCCCTATGACGATCGGACCAGCGCCGATGATTAGCACAGTCTCTATATCATCGCGCCTAGGCATGCCGGTTCTCATCCCTATAAACAGACATCATTTCGACAAATCGATCGAAAAGATACGAGCAATCCTGCGGCCCTGGGCTTGCCTCAGGATGACCTTGAAAACCAAACGCCGGTTTATCCGTTCTCGCTAACCCTTGAACAGAGCCATCAAAGAGAGAGGTGTGTGTAAGTTCGACATTCTTCGGCAAAGACTCGCCGTCTACCGCAAAACCGTGGTTCTGGCTGGTAATGATGACGCGACCCGTCGATAAATCCTGAACTGGATGATTTGCGCCGTGATGGCCATGAGTCATCTTGACTGTCTTTGCTTCGCTCGCCAAAGCCAGTAACTGGCACCCGAGACAAATACCAAACAACGGAAGGCCCGTCTCTAAGAATTCACGTATCGTAGTAATCGCATAATCGCAAGGATCTGGATCGCCCGGCCCGTTAGATAGAAAAACCCCGTCGGGATCCATTGCCATCACGATTTCGGCGGGCGTCGTTGCGGGTACCAGCGTCACGTCGCAGCCTCGATCGATCAAAAGCCGCAATATCGCGTGTTTTACGCCGAAGTCATAGGCAACGACCTTATGGCCATACGTGCGCGGTTCGGTATAACCGGTACCCAAACGCCAACTCCCAGCCGTCCATTTAACAATGTCTTGACGGCTCACCACTTTTGCTAAATCCATCCCCGACAGTCCCGGAAACGCGAGCGCTTGAACGAGGGCTTCATCCTCAGACGCTTCTTCGCCAGCGATCAAGCAACCTGCTAAAGACCCTTTCCGCCGCAGAATTCGAGTTAGCCTCCGGGTATCTATACCATCGATAGCGACGACCTCCTTGTCGGATAGAAAATCCGTCAACGAGTGACTAGCCCTCCAACTACTTGCCTCTTGCGGAAGATCCCGTATCACCAATCCATCGGCCCATACCCGATCGGACTCAATGTCCTCTGCATTCGTGCCGGTATTTCCTACATGAGGATACGTGAGCGTAATAATTTGCCGGGCATACGACGGGTCGGTAAGAATTTCTTGATAACCGGTCATCGCCGTGTTGAAGACGACCTCACCGGTTGCCGTACCAGGAACACCAATGGAGCGCCCGCGAAAAACGCTACCGTCTTCAAGTACCAGTATGGCGGGCTTCACTTGCTTCCTATAAAAAGACGGGAAAGACTTCGACCTTCCCGCCATAGCTTCGTATCGCCCGACCGGAAATCGAGCGCGGGAATTCTAGCTGTCTCTTATACACATCTGACGCTGCCGACGAATAGAGAGGTGTAGATCTCGGTGGTCGCCGTATCATT
>CAXDSX010000252.1:0-3643 GCA_963992075.1 uncultured Pseudomonadales bacterium
TTTTCAAGCAGAAGACGGCATACGAGATCAGCCTCGGTCTCGTGGGCTCGGAGATGTGTATAAGAGACAGTAGCTGAAACGCGTAGGTTGATCGCCGAGTAAACTCCTCCTCGCTCGATTCTGCCCCCACGGTCAGTTCGATTTTGTTGCCATGTTGGGGGACGAGTGGGTTGACCACTAGCATTCGTCCGTTGGAACCCCGGACTTCCATATCGGCCGCGAAACCCGGGTCGCACATCGACCCTACTGTCCTTGCCGTAAGGCCATCTTCCAGTTCGTAATCTATTTCCAATCGCAGATCGACATCGGGATTCCCGATCTTGGCTTCGGCGGAGACGACTTTCGGCTCCGACTTTGTGATGTGGCGTAGCCAGGAAATCGGGTAGCACCCCATATCCATGGTCGCACCGCCGCCGGTTTCATAATGCATGCGGATTTTCTCGGTGTTAGGTGTCCCGACCACGAATCGGGCGTCAATGTGTTCGAGTTTGCCTAGCGCACCGGACTCAACGATCTCCAATGCTCGATGAAAAATCGGGTGGTACCGGTAGTGAAAAGCTTCGATTAGAACGAGCCCCGTTTCTTGCGCAACCTCGTGCATTTCTTCAGCCTCACGAGCGTTAAGCGCGAACGACTTTTCGCAAAGCACATGTTTCCCTGCGCGCAACGCTTTGACCGTGTACTCCAGATGGTGGCTGATGGGTAAAGGGTTATAGATTACGTCCAACGAATCATCAGCGATGACGTCGTCGTAATGATCGTAGACAGATTCGATCTCGTGGTGGTCCGCGAATCGTTGAGCACGGAGGCGATCCCTTGCTGCGATCGCTGTGACAATGACATCGGCGTTTTCTTTGGCCGGTTCCATGAGGGCCGCAGGAGTAATACCAGCAGCGCCTAGGGTACCGATTCGTATGGGTGTTCCCACGTGTTTAGATCCTCTGTCGATGGCCTCAAATGCTGCCTAAAATTCAAACCAAGCGTCTTGACGCAAACCTGGCGTGATCAAAAGTATACGATCAAAGTGATGAGTTACTCACCGGTGAGATGTTTAAAACCTAAGACTAAAGTTCGTGCCCCAACTTAACTCGTCTCGGCTTGCGCCTCCCGGGGGCGTTTCGTCGTGGTCGTATTCGATTGAGACATTGACCATGAACCATTGGTTAACCGTGAACTGGAGCGAAGTCTGAAGCGTTGCAAGATGGTCCCTAATCGAGCCATCCAACCGAGGTTGGAGATAAGCTGTGGCGAGAAAATCGATGTTTTCTGCAATGCCCCGACGAAAGTGCGCGTATAGGTTTGCCCTAAGGGCCTTTTCTTCCTCTCTCGTCGTGGAACTCTGCGTTTCATGCATTAGCGATGCCCCGAGGCGCCAATGCGATTCCGGCGCAATACGAATGCCGATTCCAACCAGCGAGCGTTGTTTTAGTAGCCGATAAGGATCTTCGCTTCGCTGATAAAATCCCTCTCCCGACAATACTTCGTTGATATCACGCATGGCCCGGAGATGGTAAAAACGTTTGTCGACGAAGCTTTCATTGTTTTTTGTTCGATAAGTCCCCGATGCGATAACGAAACGTTTCCACAGATCGCTGTTGTAGTCGACTCGCAAGTCGACATTGACGTTACGTCGATCCGTTGTCCCCTTGCTTCCGTCGATCCCGCCGGAAGCGGTGATTGATGCTCCGAGTGTTTCGTCGTTACGTTGGTCTTCTATATTGACAACGGAAGCAACGGCCTTAGTTGCGAGGAATAGGGAAAATATAAGACCGAGCGTTTGATTAAATGCGTATCGCGTCACGAAAACCGTGCCGGATCCCCTATCACACCCGCTTCTCGAAGCTTGGATAGTACATCGTCCGATAAGTCCAATTCGGATGCCAATAGTTCGTTGGTGTGTTGTCCTAACCTAGGTGGCTGAGTTATGTCGACAGAGGATTCGGACATTCTTGGCGCAAACCCGAGCATGGGAACTCGGCCGTGGACCGGCAGATCCATGTCGTGAACAAAGCCTCGCGATGTTAAGTGCTTGTCGTGGTGTAATTCACCTGTATCCAGGCATGCCGAACAAGGGACCCCTGCCCCAGCAATCGTTTCCATAGCCTCGTATTTTGTGCGTTCAGCTGTCCAATCACTAATTTCCTGATAGAGAGCGGCTCCGTTTTCTGCTCGCCCGCGATTGGTTTCAAATCGAGGATCGATTAACAAATCGCCGCGGTCGATCGCGGCACAAAGCTCGTCCCAGTGTCCTTGCGTGACCGGCATCAGGTAAATGTAGTCGTTCGGTCCGAATGGTTTGCACGCGTAAATATTGACGGGCGGGAGGCCGCCCGCGTTGCCGTTACGGCCTGTCGCTTGTGTGCCCCACGCCGATCCGATGAATGCGCGTGTCCTGACGTAGTAAGTCATTGCTTCTTGCATTGAAATTTCGATTTCTTGGCCGAGTCCGGTTCGCTCTTTTTGTATGTAGGCAGCTAGGATCGCCATCGCTGTTTGCACCCCGGTTCCTGAGTCGCCCGTCGTGGGTCCTGGCATCATCGGGGGACCATCGGATTCACCGGTAATAGAAAATGCACCGGCTGCGGCTTGTGCCACCATGTCCATGCATCGGAAGTCCGAGTAGGGACCTGAGGTGCCGAAGCCTTTTATCCGTGCGTATATAAGACCGGGATTAATTTCGCGAAGCGACGCGTAGTCAATGTTTAAGCGTTCAATGACACCGGGCCCGTAATTTTCGACGAAGACATCGAAATTCGGAACGAGTTGAAGCAGTAGCTCTCTTCCCTGCTCGGTTCGTAGATCAATGGCGACACTTCGTTTGTTGGCGTTCCAGGCACAAAAATAGGCCGAGTAATCCTTGTTTTCGGAGCGCCCGACGCCACGGCCAGGATCTCCATATTCGGGTGCTTCAATCTTGACGACATCGGCACCCATCCATGCCAGGGCCTGAGTACAAGATGTACCCGCCTCGTATTGAGTCATATCGAGGACTCTCATTCCATCAAGCGCCGGCATATGTGTCTCCGTTCGGTTACCGTAATCCTAAGTCAAATCCGTTCGATGGGCATGTACTTACCCCCTTTGGACTGAATTTTCGCGTTATAGCGATAAGGCGTTAATTTGTTGGTATTTATACAACCGACCTACGGCTCTTCGAAGCTTCTCGATAGAATCTATTAAATAAGTATAAATAATTGATACAGAACAAATTATTGATTTCCTCGAGGCATTGATTCTCGGATATGATCGGCAAAACCTGAGGCAACCCATTCGCATTGAGCGGTATTCCAGTGTGAGAAGAAGAGTCTTGTTTTAGGGTCAGGGTGGAGCGCTAAGCGTTTGGGGAAAAGATTCCAATTCGTTAGCACCGGTGTTGGAGGTCGGACGTAACGTGTATCGGTAGGAAGCCAACCTCCTCTCGCGTAATACTGATGCCAAGTCCTGCGCGCTTGAATTCCGTCTCCGTCTAGCCTGGTATGAAAGATAGCGGTGTCATACAAAACACATGTTCCAGCTGGTGCGTAGATAGGTACTTCAAGGTAGTCGTCGCCCAACCCGTCGAAGGCTTCTTGTCTGTCTCTTATACACATCTGACGCTGCCGACGAATAGAGAGGTGTAGATCTCGGTGGTCGCCGTATCATT
>CAXDSX010000253.1:0-3630 GCA_963992075.1 uncultured Pseudomonadales bacterium
AAGCACAAGACGGCATACGAGATCAGCCTCGGTCTCGTGGGCTCGGAGATGTGTATAAGAGACAGGATTATAGAAATCGGCGTCGAACAGGGGATTTTGGAAAAGTCAGGTGCCTGGTATTCGTACAACGGAGACCGTATTGGGCAAGGTCGAAAGAATGCGGCCGAATGGCTCGCCGAGAATGCAGACGCTCGTCGGGAAATTGAGAATCAAATTACCGAACAGTTATTACCGCAAGCAACGGAAATCGATGCTGAATCGGCACAACACGATGTAACCGAGGCCGCGATAGCCGATAACGATGAACTGGCAGATATCGAAAAAGTCGGATAGTCCGATCTCTTTTCATGGAACTGCCTGAAGAGACTCGAGACGCTTATCAGGTTGCCGTGAAGCTGCTGGCTCGGCGTGAACATTCGATACAAGAACTGCGACGCAAGCTCTCAAGCAGGAAATTCTCTAACGACAGCATCGATGCCGCGGTTTCCTCTCTCCAAGAAGCTGATTTAGTTTCAGACACTCGTTATGCGGAAGTTTTCGTTCGCAGCCGTATCAATCGAGGCGATGGACCGGTGAAAGTATTGGCGTCGCTCCGCGAACGCGGTGTCGATGACGAACTGATTGAACAATTCCTTAAATATGACGACTTGTTTTGGGTCGATCGTGCGGAACGTGCTATTGAAAAGAAGTTCGGTCCGCGACCCATAGTTGACGGTGGGATCGATTCCAACGACTGGGGTAAACGCGCGAGGTTTCTGGCAGGGAGGGGTTTTGCTGCGGAAATCATCTACCGAAGCCTAGGACCGCAACACGGATAGCCGCAACGGCACCCGCTGGTCTTTAGCCACAGGGCAATCGGCGTATACTTGCCCGCCGTTTAGAACCGGATTCCCGCTTTCATGCGAACCGCTGACTTACGTTCCGCATTCTTAGACTTTTTTGGTGAACGCAACCATCGTGTTGTTGCGTCGGACTCGCTTGTTCCGACGAATGATCCAACGTTGCTCTTTACCAACTCGGGCATGGTTCAATTTAAGGATGCACTACTCGGACGAGAAACCAGGGACTATGCACGAGCGGTGTCTTGTCAGCGTTGTGTACGTGCTGGAGGAAAGCACAACGACCTGGAGAACGTCGGTTATACCGCGCGACACCACACCCTTTTCGAAATGCTGGGGAACTTCAGCTTCGGCGATTACTTCAAAGAAGAGACGATTGGTTGGGCATGGCAATTCGTCACGGAGATTCTAGAGCTTCCCGAAGACCGGCTCTGGGTCACCGTCCATCCCACCGATGCGGATGCACGAGCTATATGGATCGGAAAAATAGGTTTAGCTGAAAGTCGTGTGATCGATCTAGAGGACAACTTCTGGGCCATGGGCGAGACCGGGCCGTGTGGGCCGGACACCGAGATTTTTTTTGATCAAGGCCCCGAACTTTCTGGAGGACCGCCGGGATCATCTACGGAGGACGGGGATCGGTTCCTCGAATTCTGGAATCTAGTTTTTCCCCAATTTGATCGTGCCGAGGATGGTTCTTTGGCCACTCTTGCGACACCGGGCGTCGATACCGGCATGGGTCTCGAGCGGGTTGCCGCCCTCACTCAAGGTGTCCCCAGTAATTACGAGATTGATCTTTTTCAAGACGTGATTCGGAGGGCTGCTGAATTTGCGGGCCTTGCGGATGAACTCGCCGTATTCCAAGAACCTTCGCTACGTGTGATTTCTGATCACATAAGGTCGGCTGCTTTCTTAATCGCAGACGGAGTTATCCCAGGAAACGAGGAAAGAAATTACGTGCTACGTCGGATCATTCGGCGTGCATTGCGACATGGCAATAAACTCAACATACGCGAACCTTTCTTTCATCGCCTGGTGGAACCTCTGGTAAACACCATGGGTGAAGCGTATCCACTACTTTCCGAAGAGAAGGTTCGTATCGAAAAAACCCTGCTTTCTGAGGAAGAGCGATTCGCCGACACTTTAGGTCAAGGCATGGCAATACTTGAATCGGCAATTGACGAGTTGGCGGAAAAAACGGTCCCGGGAGAGGTCGTTTTTAGGCTCTACGATACGTTCGGTTTTCCTGCCGATCTAACGGCTGATGTCGCGAGAGAAAGAGGCTTAGAGATTGACGAGCCGGTGTTTGAGAAGTTGATGGCGGCACAACGAGAACGCGGTCGCGCGGCGAGCCGGTTCGACAGCACGTTGGAACAACGCGTCGACATCGAAGGAACAGTTGAGTTTTTTGGGTATGACGGTTTGGCTGCACATGGCGAAATTGTTGGACTATATCGGCAGAACGATGGGGATGCTGACGAGGTTAGAGAGCTCGAGGCCGGCGAGGCTGGAGTGGTCATTTTGGATCGTACCCCGTTCTATGCAGAGTCCGGAGGGCAGGTCGGAGATACAGGAACCATTCAAACGGAGGGTGCATCTTTCGTAGTCAGCGACACCACGCGAGGAGCGGCGCAACATCTTCATTACGGCTTGGTTGAAAGCGGTCGGTTGTCCGTAGGAGAGGCTGTCGACGCCGAGGTTTTTGCGTACCGGCGCGACGATATTGCGCGGAATCACTCGGCCACCCACTTGTTGCACGCGGCGTTACGACAGGTTTTAGGTAACCACGTCCAGCAGAAAGGATCCCTCGTCGACGCCGAGCGGTTGCGTTTCGATTTCTCTCATATCGATCCACTCGAGAAAGAAGAAGTCGTATCGATTGAAGAGATCGTTAACAAGCGGATTCTTGACAATTCTGAAGTCATGACTGAGCAACTTGGGTATGACGAGGCTATAGAGCGCGGCGCGCTCGCCCTTTTTGGCGAAAAGTACGGCGATGATGTTCGGGTGCTTTCGATGGGTGGCGATTTTTCGGTAGAGCTTTGTGGAGGCACACATACTCGGCGGACAGGTGATATTGGATTGCTCAAGATTGTTTCTGAGTCCGGTATCGCGGCGGGTATTCGACGGATTGAAGCCGTAACGGGCCGAGGAGCATTGGTTCGGCTAGATGCCGTTGAAGAACAGCTTAATGCGGTGGCCGACGCAGTTCGTGGTTCCCGAGAGGAGCTTGTGGATAAAGTTAAGGTGCTCCTAGAAAGTAACCGTCGACTTGAAAAAGAAGTTCAATCGTTGCGGTCGCTTTCTGCCGAGTCCGAAAGCGCGAGCCTCGCAGCACGTGCAATCGAGATCGAAGGGATCAAGGTGTTGAGTACCCGGGTTGTGGGGGATTCGAGCGCAGTGATGGCCCTGTTCGATGGTTTACGCGAAAGGTTGGGCGATTGCGTGATTGCGTTGGGGTACCTTGAACAAGGAAAAGTAAGTCTTGTTTGTGGTGTCAATAAAAAATTAACGAGCCAACTCAAAGCCAGCGACTTGGTGCGGTACGTGGGCGCGCAGGTGGGCGCGCGAGGCGGAGGTCGTGACGATATGGCAAAAGCCGGAGGCGGTGACAATCCGGAAGCCTTAGATGGTGCGCTCGGAACCGTGGCGGCTTGGGTCGCCGAAAAACTTTAGTCGGATCGATGACACTTCACATTCACAAGTACGGTGGTACGTCTGTCTCTTATACACATCTCCGAGCCCACGAGACCTAGGCTGATGTCGTATGCCGTCTTGTGCTTGAAAAAAA
>CAXDSX010000254.1:0-3609 GCA_963992075.1 uncultured Pseudomonadales bacterium
GTCCTAAATCAGTCGTCGCCTGCAAACGTCTCTGCGCCGACACCAACTATTACGAAACGTATAACCGCGACAACGTTTCCCTAATCGACGTCAGCTCCGACCCTATCGACGAGATTACGCCTGAAGGATTGCGGGTCGGTGACACCGAGTACAGTTTCGATGTTTTGGTCTTCGCGACGGGATTCGATGCGATGACGGGCGCATTGACGAGCATCGATATCCGTGGACGAAACGGGGTAGCGCTTAAAGAAAAATGGTCGGCAGGACCAAGAACCTACTTGGGACTAAGCACCTCAGGTTTCCCCAATCTGTTCACTATTTCGGGACCAGGTAGTCCATCCGTACTGACCAACATGCTTCCTTCGATCGAGCAGCACGTACGCTGGATATCCGATTGCGTGGGTCATTGCGTAAAAAACGGCGTCGCCACCATTGAGGCGAGCCTCGAGGCCGAAGACGACTGGGTTGAACACGTGAACGACGTTGCGGGCACCACACTCTTCCCCACCTGCAACTCGTGGTATTTAGGCGCTAACGTTCCTGGAAAATCCCGTGTTTTTATGCCGTATATCGGCGGCTTTCCGCCGTACGTAGAAAAGTGCGATCAAGTTGCCTCCAACGATTACGAGGGATTTGTGCAGGCCTGACACGGTTTTACCCTTATGAGCACTAAGCTGCCTACGAACTTCGATTGGAAATCCATAACGCCCAGCGATTCACCCCGTACGCCCATCGACATCATGGCGGACCCCAAACTCCGACGTCTTGGAAAGCCGGAACTGAAGCCCGGCGACCAGGCATTTGGTTTTCGGCGTCCTTTGTACAATTTTAGTGATGGTCATCAAGTTGCGACGGGCGACACATTCGACCTGCTGGAACGCGCAACCGAGAAACCCATTGCCCTCATCTTCGGTTCCTATACATGACCCCCTTTTCGGGCTCAGTTAGGGTCCCTGCATAACCTATGGATGCGATGGCGTGCGCAGATAGAATTTCTCGTCGTCTATATACGCGAAGCGCACCCTGAAGACGGCTGGGTTGTCACCCCCAACCGCAGCGACGACATTCGCATATCCGATCCAACCACGACGGCAGCACGCACCGAGGTGGCAACCACGTGTGCACTGCGTTTGGAAATACACATGCCCGTTGTGGTCGATGCAATCGACGACAACATCGCGAACGCCTACGGAGCGCTTCCGGATCGGCTATATCTGATAGCGCTCGGTGGCTCCATCGCATTTCAAGGCGAGGCAGGTCCCTGGGGATTCAAACCCGACGCATTGGAATCCGCAATCGTCACCGCCACAAATTCATGAAACGAACGCCAACGACGTCAGACCTGCGCGATCGAGGAGTATGGGCATGATCTCGATCATTGGGCGACGTAATTCGGCGAATGTTCAAAAAGTCATGTGGACTGTTGGTGAACTCGGTATCGAGTACACGCGTCAGGATATGGGGGGATCGTTTGGTTATTCCGATGAGTATTCGCAGCTCAATCCCAACCAAGTCGTGCCCACAATACGCGACGGCGATTTATCGCTCTGGGAGTCCAATGCCTGTGTTCGATACCTGGCGCGAACCTATGGCAAGGGTTCGCTCTGGCCAACGGACAGTCGAACCTTAGCGCTCGCCGATCAATGGATGGAATGGCAACGTAGCGACATTAGCAGTGCTTTTTTCCCCTTGTTCCAGAACAAAATCAAATTTAGCGCGGACCAAGTCAACGCTGACCAAATCACGGCGGGCGCTGCTCAGTGCGCTCGCTTGTACCACCAACTGGATCAGCACCTCGAACGAAGCCCGTATTTGGCTGGCGACGAGTTCACCATGGCCGATATACCGCTCGGTACGATTACCTACCGATACCTCAATCTTGATATCGAACGAATCGAATTACCCCATGTCTCCAGGTGGTACCAGCGCATATGCGAACGTCCTGCATTTCAGTATCACGTCATGATTCCCTTCGGGGCTAATGCTGAAGAATGGCTCCAAGAAGAAATCAACAACGCGAAGATTCAGTAGTGTCTTAGACCCCTTCGTCCACAATGGGTCATCGAACCGTCTCAACCTCCAGTAACGCCTTGCCAAGCCCTCGACGGTGGGCGTTATGGTAATGGTGCAGGGCCGGCTCGTTACGCCCAAATACCAAATGAGTATTAGCGCCTGACAAGGCACCCCGTTGGGTCGATTCACCCATCAGATAATCCTCGTCCATGATGATCTGATTAAACCCCGCGAATCGTTCGGCGATTGCCTCACCGCCCTCTTTGAAGTGTTCGACGGCCTCCGGGACGATGTAGAAGCTCTGCGCCGTGCGCGACTTTCCTGGCTTGTCGTTATCCGGAAACATCCTCAGAACATCGACGCTGTAGGGGTCCACCAACACGATCACATTTGGATAAATAAAATAGACGCAAAGCGTCATCATGCGAAACGGCCAATTCGATTGGTCAGGAACATTCTCAACGATCTCCTTGAATCGGTGGTAGGCAAATACCATGCGGTAATTGAGATCGAAAATATCGTTCGTTTGGAGATTACCTCGAATTTCCTTGGACAACGTTTCCCTATGCAAAACATCGAAATGGTAGTTCTCGCCGAACGTGTCGATGGCGAGCTTCCAGTTAATGTCGGCACGGAGAACTTGCGACCCCGTGTAGCCATGCGCGGGCAAATTCCAATGTTCCATGTCGTCAGCAAGGCCGCCGAGGCATTTGTCAACGTCAATTGCATCGCCCGGGGTGGGCTGCACCCAGAGCATCCCGTATTTCTCGGCACTGGGGAGCTCGACTAAGCCATGTTCTCTCTTCTCGACATGGCCGAACGACGGTTCTTTGTTTACCGCGATCAGGTCTCCCTTATTGCTATAGGTCCACGCGTGAAAGGGGCAACTGAAGCGCGTGCCTGTGCCACGACCATCCGCAACGACCTGTGTTCCGCGATGACGGCATGTGTTGGCAAACGCTCGGAACGTTCCCTCATCGTCACGAACCATGAGGATCGGTAATCCCGTTTCGGTATCCGACCAATAGCTGTTGTTCTCGGGAAGATCAGTCGACAACCCCATCAACATCGGCGTGTCGCGGAAAAAAACCTGTTGTTCTTCGGCCAGCAGCGTCGGGCAGGTGTAGTCCGATACCGGACAACGAATGATTCCACCGGCGTCGGCCGTGGTACCCGTTTCAATGCCGTCGTTGAGGATAGTGAGGAGTCGTTGTTGTTCTTCTTTGCGCATTGACGATAAACCGGGACGAATTACCGGTCGCATATGTATCGTAACTGCACCGATATAGCTAGTTCGGCAAATTAGGTGATTTCAATACAAAAATAGGCAGCGGCGTATTAGGCTTTTACGGCGAAGGACGGCCTTTTCCTCTGGTCACCCTTACGTCGGCGGACAACCTAGGAACGCTCACAAGGGCCACGATGGACAACTATCTTTTTTCGGGTTTGAAGGTACTGGACGTAGCAACCGTTATTGCCGCTCCCGCGGCGGCGATGATGCTTGCCGATTTCGGTGCTGAAGCTGTCTCTTATACACATCTGACGCTGCCGACGAATAGAGAGGTGTAGATCTCGGTGGTCGGCGTATCATTAAAA
>CAXDSX010000255.1:0-3602 GCA_963992075.1 uncultured Pseudomonadales bacterium
CCAGGGTCTGGAAGGGGCGGCGGGTCGGGAAGCCGACCGCTAGGTAAGGGCCATGCGATCGGCGTGACCGGCCCACGTATAGGCGCGCCGACAGGAAGCTCCATGCGATCGACCGACGGGTGTTTTGCGTTCCTGCGAGTACAGCCATCCGCAAAGAAGATGACCGTGTGAACCCGCCGGGTACGATCGCTTCGGTTGGGGTTCGCGAGGTGAATCGTGCGTCCGTGATGAAACGCCACCGAGCCGCGCGGGACGTTAATGTACTCGGGCGCAATACCACGAGCTTCATCACCGTGATCGAGGTCGAAGCCCCGCCCCGTGAAGATATCGGCAACGGCGGTGATATCGAATTTATGCGAGCCGGGCACGTAACCCATGGAGCCTTCGTTCTCTGAGGAGCCGTCGAAAGGAATCCAAGCGGTCACCGTGCGTGGCTCTTCGATCGCCCAGTAGTCATGATCAAGATGGGGATCCGTTTCCCGCCCTTGGGATTCTTTGTAAAGCGCTTGGTCGTGCCAAATACGTAGCGCATTTGCGTGCACTAGGGCTGCAGCGATCTCCCCGATCCGCGGATGGAACGTGAACGGCCTGACGTCTGGCGCGTCCTCCCAAAGATTGATGCACTGGCGAAATGATTGCTCATAGCGGGAACGGTCCTTGAGAGGTCGTTTATCCCACCGCGATCGCTTTGCAACAGCCGCGTCGACCGCCACACCGTACCGGTCGAGTTCATCGGCGGAAAGCATGTCATCAATGACGACAAAGCCTCGTTGCTCAAACGTTTGGAGTTGTTCTCGCGTAAGTGCCTTCGCCAACGTCGCCCCTCATCTCCCCGCCGATCAGCACCGACGATACTACCAACTATTTTCCGTTACCCCGTTTGGAATATTGGCGGCGTACCGACAAATGCGCCCGCAATCCAACCTCAACCGTTCCGAAGTAACATGTGCCTTTCGCAGCAGTAGAGACCACGTATGACCACAACGGAGCGAGCCATCCAAGAAATTGAAGACGTTGGTTATACGATTATTCCGGAAATCATCACGCCGTCTCGCCTCGCGAGAGCGCAACAAGATGCAGAAAAACTACTCCATAACATTCCAGCCAAGGGTTTGAACGGTACCCGGATAGAAGGCCGAATGTGCAAAGGCCTCTTTGCGAAAACTCGCGCGTTCGACGACATCGCCGCGAACACCACCATCACAACAATCGTCAACGCCGTCCTGCACCCTAACGGTCCGGCCCGCTATTACAGCCAAAAACAAAGCGCTCAGCTTGGCAGTGCCATGATCAAGGACGTTCGACCAGGCGAAGATATTCGCGTGTTGCATCGCGACGACAACTACCCGATCCCACATCCCCACCCACCGCTTATCATCAACTCGCTACTGGCCCTTGATCCATTCAACGATGAAACGGGCGGCACATGGGTGGTCCCCCGCAGTCATTCATGGAGCGGTGACGTATCAACCAGTGCCGAGCACGTTACGGTCAGCATGGATCCCGGATCCATCGTATTGTTCAACGGCGCGCTTTGGCACGGGCACGGTCCCAATTACTCGCCCGAACAAACCCGACGAGCCCTTAACTTGCTCTACACTTGTTCGTGGTTACGTCCATGGGAAGGTGAGCACCTCGGTATCCCTGAAACCGAGTGGAACTCGCTAGCGCCAGCGGTAAAAGCCATTCTGTAAAAGAGTACGTCTAGGCGCATTGCCCAGATTCGAGTCATGACGTACCGGTGGCTACGGCTTCTTGGATGCCGCTCCACTCGCTCCAGTGGTCGCACATCTTGTCGACCGACGTCTGGTAGGGATCGTAATCAGCCGGATACTCAAGAAAATCGCCGTTTAGCGCTCGGTCCGGATGATCTGAAACTCCCCAGCCAACGCGTGGATCGCCTTCGTAGGGATTTTCAGGACGTAGACGTCGGATCCGAAAAAATACATTCATCCGTGGATCGTCACTAAGATTCGGCGTCGCTGTGTGCGGCAAGGCGTGCAGCGCGATAACGGCATCACCTTCAGCCATGAGTGTCGGAGTCAATTCCGGCCATAGCCAATCGTCATCCTCAAAGCGTGTCTCCGGATAGGTATCGACCATGGCGCGGGGCATCATTCCCGCAAACGCGCGATCGTCACCGGACGGAATCAATCGTGGCCAAAGCGGACCACCTCCACCGATCGGGCCCCCTGCATCCCTTTGCGAACGAAAAAATGCTTCGACCGCTTCGTGTGCGCCTCGTCGAACCGAAAACTGGCCTTTGCCGGGTTGTGTCTGATCGTTGAGACAAACGCCGACGAGCGCGGTATAGCTTCCGATCGCCACGGTACGTTCACGGTTCTGCCAGAGTGGCGCGCCCCCCGCCGGGCCCATGGATTGGGGGTCCCCGTCAGCGCCCCATGTATGAAGAGACTGTCCCGACGCAAGAATTTCGCGTTGCGTTACTGGACAGAGTCCCGCCCAGCCCCCATCCACGTGGGCAGACGGCGCATAAACATTGTTGACGTCGACCCGGGTCCGAACCACGGCATCCGCGTAATGAGGCATCGTCACTGCTACTTGGGCGTTGATCGGACGTGTATGAGGTCCCATGGCTTCCTCAAGAACCGTCGCTAGAATCGAGTCGTTGTAGAGTCCGTTGATGGCAGCAGCATCACCGTGAACGATCGTTTGAGGATTTTCGGTGATCACACGTTTGGCGCGTTCCCTTAAGTCTCGGGGCACGGCGTTTCTAAGAATCACGAACCCGTCGCGAACGAGCTGACGTTTTTCTGCGTCTGACAAATGATCGGCGTGTTCCATATCAACTTGGGTGTTGGTCCGGTAATGACCTGGAATAATAAGTCGATTACCAACAAACGTTAAGTCAGGTCCTGCGTCCGAGGCCCAGTACCATTGCGACGTTTATTCGATCAGCGGTCAACAAATCCGTACCCCAACCACCTCGACGCCTTTCGTTGAAAAAGGTAGCGTTTTCGCGCTTAGAGGGTACGGGTCCGGAGACCTTGGCTTACACGCAGTTCTAGCGTGTGAGCGGTCGCGCGCTGGGTCGCAAGGAATACCGCGGCATCGGCAATATCTTCCGCTTGAATCAGCGAATCGGGGTCTTCGGTTGGAAACCCTTCGCTTCGCATTTGCGATACCGTCGCATCGGGCAAAATGACATGCGATCGAATCCCTTGCATCAGGTATTCGGCAACCAACGTCTTAGTAAATCCCATGACACCATGCTTTGACGCCGCGTACGCCGATCGATTGGCTGGCCCCACAACGCCCGCGCCTGACGAGATATTGATGATGCAACCACTGCCTTGCTCCAGCATGCTGGGCAACGCGTATTTTGTGCAAAGAAACACGCCCCTTAAATTGACGTTGAGCACGTTGTCCCACTCCTCTGTGGGTAACTCGTGTACTGGCAATCGCGCAACGGCGCCCGCGTTATTAACGAGGATATCGATCGGACCGAGTTCGCTGACCGTAGCGTCAATGAGCTCGCGGATCTGTTGTTCGTCTACCATGTCACACGGAACTGCAACTGTCTCTTATACACATCTCCGAGCCCACGAGACCGAGGCTGATCTAGTATGCCGTCGTCTGCT
>CAXDSX010000256.1:0-3549 GCA_963992075.1 uncultured Pseudomonadales bacterium
CCCCCCCCCCCCCATTTTTTTTTCAAGCACAACACGGCACACGACCTCAGCCTCGGTCTCGTGGGCTCGGAGATGTGTATAAGAGACAGGTATTGCCCCGTTCGCCGAGCACGCGGGTCGGGGTGTGGTCGTGTTATGCCACACGAGTAATCCCGATGGCGGATGGTTGCAAGAATACCCACGCGACGATCCCGTTTATTTGCGGGTCGCGCGACTTGCCGCCGAAAAGGACACGGGAAATTTGATGCTCGTTTTGGGCGCTACATTTCCGGAATTGATTGGGAGGGTGCGCCAAGAGCTCCCCTCCATGCCGTTCCTCGTGCCGGGGGTCGGGACCCAAGGCGGTGATCTTGCAGCGGTGCTCGAGGCGGGACGAAACGACCGAGGGGTAGGTCTTGTCATTAATGCTTCTCGCAGCGTCCTCTATGCGTCGAGCGGCGACGACTACGCCGCTGCAGCCGAATCCGCCGCTCGAGATCTTGCCAACGCAATGGAAATTGCAGCCACACCTTGAAGCCTTTCGGGTAACCCTTGAAGAAAAATGCCTGATCCCGACTGGCGATGACTCGTACCGTTGCGGTCCGACGGCGGGTTGAATAGGCTTCGGCTCTTTCTACTTCGGATGCCATCATGCCGACCAGCCCGTTCGTTTGGGATGATCCCTTACTGTTAGAAGAGCAACTCACTGAAGATGAGCGAATGATCCAGGATACGGCTCGTCAGTTCGCGCAGGAACGTCTGATGAGCCGCGTCCTCGAGGCGAATCGCCACGAACATTTTGATCGCGAGATCATGAACGAGATGGGTAAAATCGGCATGTTGGGGGCGACGTTACCAACCAAATACGGTTGCGCCGATGTGGGCTACGTGTCGTACGGCATCATGGCGCGCGAGGTCGAACGCGTTGATTCAGGCTACCGCTCGGCAATGAGTGTCCAGTCGTCGCTGGTGATGCACCCCATTTACGCCTACGGCACCGAATCCCAACGTGAACGCTATCTACCGAAGCTGGCAACGGGCGAATGGGTGGGATGTTTCGGACTGACCGAGCCCGACCACGGATCCGATCCAGGGAGCATGGTCACCAAAGCCGAGAAGGTTTCCGGAGGTTATTTGCTTAACGGCGCTAAGATGTGGATCACGAATTCCCCTATAGCCGACGTTGCCGTGGTCTGGGCAAAACTGGAAGGCGTGATCCGAGGATTCGTCGTCGAACGTGAAATGGACGGTTTCAGTACGCCGGAGATTCAAGGGAAAATGAGTTTACGAGCGTCCGTAACGGGCGAGATCGTCTTGGAAGATGTGCTCGTTCCTGAAGACAATCTGCTTCCCAATGCCAAGGGACTCGGTGGACCATTTGGTTGCCTCAATCGTGCGCGTTATGGCATCGCATGGGGCGCGATGGGCGCAGCCGAATTTTGTTGGCATGCCGCCCGAACCTATACGCTTGAACGAGAACAATTTGGGCGACCCCTTGCTGCCAACCAACTGATTCAAAAAAAACTGGTCGACATGCAAACGGAGATCGCGTTGGGACTGCAGGGGTGCATCCGGATAGGTCGTTTGATGGACGAGGATCGTTTACCAGTTGAGGATATATCGATGATGAAACGAAATAACTGCGGAAAAGCACTCGATGTCGCGCGTATGTCACGGGATATGCACGGGGGTAACGGAATATCTGACGAATTTCACGTCATTCGCCATGTCATGAACCTCGAGACCGTGAATACCTATGAAGGTACCCACGATATCCACGCACTGATCCTCGGTCGGGCGCAAACGGGTATTCAAGCCTTTAGTTGACCCGTTTATCTCGACGATGGCTTTGAACGACGGCAAAAGACTCGCCCTAGATCACGTCTCGTCGGAACCGTTTCGGGCAAGTTGCCGACGATGCCCTCGATTGGTTGCCTTCCTAGATAAAGTTCGTTTGGAGATGCCCGAATACCATTGCGCACCTGTTCCCACCTGGGGTGCTCAGCGTGCACGTTTGCTTATCGTGGGTCTCGCGCCCGGCTTACACGGTGCCAATCGAACGGGTCGTCCATTCACGGGCGATGCTTCTGGACGGTTACTTTTCAGTGTGCTCGCGGCTACTGGGTTTGCGCGCCAAACCGATACATCGATTCGTCTTCGCGGTTGCAGGATCACTAATGCCGTCCGTTGTTTACCCCCCCAAAATCGACCAATTAGCGCAGAGCTCTCCTGCTGTCGCACCTACTTGGCTCATGACCTCCAAACGTTATGGTCTCGAAATACCGGGATGAACCGATGCGTTGTGGCTCTTGGCGCAGTCGCCTACGGGAGCGTCTCAAAACTCCTCGGCATCCGGCGACCTTTTGAACACGGAGCTTCCATCGATGTAGATAACCGCATGCGGGTCGTCGCGAGCTTCCATCCGAGCCGCCTCAACGTGAACACGGGCCGGCTTACCCGAGCCATGTTGCTGAAAATATTTGACGAAGTTCGCGACCACATTGATGACGGTCCTGAAGTGGACGGTGCATCAGTTAGGCGTTAGCGCTTATAGTCCGGCGCATGGCGGAGCAATCAACATTTGATTCCGAATCGTTCCTGCGATCGCTGACCCGACGACCGGGCGTATACCGCATGCTCGACAGCGATTCGAATGTCTTGTACGTCGGCAAAGCTCGCAATCTGCGAAGTCGAGTTACCAGTTATTTCCGCGCGTCGGGTCTTGCAACGAAGACGATGGCACTGATGAGTAAAGTGCACGATATTCAGGTGACTGCGACGGCGAGTGAAACGGAAGCGCTACTTCTTGAACAAAGTCTGATCAAAGCGGATCGACCGACGTACAACGTTTTGTTTCGAGACGACAAGTCGTACCCATATATATGTTTGACAGAACATCCTTTCCCACGGCTCACACTGCATCGTGGGACCAAGCGGCGTGTCGGGAGGTATTTCGGGCCGTATCCGAGTGCCGGAGCCGTGCGCGAAAGTATTCAAGTCCTCCAAAAGTTATTTCAATTGCGATCTTGTGAAGACGGCTTCTTTAAGAATCGATCAAGGCCCTGTCTTCAACATCAAATTGGCAGATGCAGTGGGCCATGTGTTGGACGTGTGGAGCGCACCGATTATGCGGCGGACGTAGGTCTTGCGCAGATGTTTTTGGAGGGTCGGAGCAGGGCTGTGCTTCAAGAACTTAAGCAACGGATGGAGTCTGCTTCAAAGGAACGGGAGTTCGAACAAGCCGCACGATACCGCGACCAGATCGCACAACTGCGGCGTATTCAGGAAAATCAATATGTCCATGGTCAATCGGGTGAGGTCGACGTGTTCGCCCTTGCTCAGGAAGCGGCGTATACGTGCGTGCAAGGATTATTCATTCGAGGTGGGCGCATCATAGGTCAGCGTACGTGGTACCCGAAAAACGTGCTCGAAACTCCTCCGAGCGCTCTTTTGAGCTCATTCGTTTCGCAGTATTACCTGGCGAGCGAAGGGCGAGTTACTGTCTCTTATACACATCTCCGAGCCCACGAGACCGAGGCTGATCTCGTATGCCGTCTTCTGCTTGAAAAA
>CAXDSX010000257.1:0-3543 GCA_963992075.1 uncultured Pseudomonadales bacterium
TGATACGGCGCCCACCGAGATCTACACCTCTCTATTCGTCGGCAGCGTCAGATGTGTATAAGAGACAGCCTCAAGCTCAATGTCGCCTGCGAGGACTGCCCGTTTCCACTCTTCTTGTGCGCCATGTCTTTCTTTAAATTCCGGCATGACCTCGCGCGCAAACAGTTCCAGGCTTGAACAGATGTCCGCGTGCGTGTTCTTGCCGGCCTGGTTGAGGAGAATCACTTGATCCACGTGCGATTTTTCGAGTTCGAGTAAACGTTCGCGAATAGTATCTGGTGAACCGATTAGCTCGCTGCCGGTTCGTTTCTGACCTTCAGGAGTTTCCTTCCATTCTTGATAGCGTTCCCAGAAATTCATGGTCCCGGGTTCAAACGGACCCTCTTTGTTGTATAGCTGTAACGCGAACTGAAAAAACGTCCACCCGTCCGCTTTTTCCCATGCCTCTTCATCGGTCTCGGCGCACATGAAACCTGCGACGACCGCGATGTTTGGGTTGGTCTGGTAGTCAGCGAGTTTTTCGAGGTTATGGATAAACGTGTTGTAGTAGGCGTGGACCCACGCCTTTGCCGCGTCGAGGCTCACGAACTTGAAACAAAGCGATCCCATACCCCGGTGCGCGGAATACTTAATGGTGTCGAGTTGGGAGCAAGCGACCCACAGCGGGGGATGGGGTTTTTGAAGCGGTTTTGGCACGACGGCGCGCAAGGGGAATTTAAAGAATTCACCTTCGTACTCCCAGCCGTGGTTCCAGAACATGGGTAGTGTGCAACGGACGGCATCTTCCCATACGTCGCGCTTGTCACGAAAACGCAGGTTAAAAGGATGGAGTTCAGTGACAGAGGCGCCTTCACCTAGGCCCAACTCGACGCGACCATCGGAAACGAGATCGAGCGTCGCCACCTTCTCTGCGACCCGAGCTGGATGATTGGTGGTCATTTGCACGATGCCGTGTCCCAGTCGAATATTCTTCGTGCGTTGACTGGCGGCCGCGAGAAAAACTTCCGGCGCCGACGAGTGCGAATATTCTTCCAGAAAATGGTGTTCAACTTCCCACGCGTAGTCGAAACCTAGTTGGTCGGCGAGCTCTATTTGGGAAAGAGACTGTTTCAAGAGCTGGTGCTCGCTTTCCGTGTCCCAGTCTCGTGGTAATTGGTGTTCGTAGAAAATCCCAAATTTCATCGGTATGGTCCCTCCCAGGCCGCCATTTATGTTGGCAGCGCGATTACTAAACTGCAAACCGGAGTTCGCATTTGCGCCCATTAGTTTTTTTACTTGTCCTTGCTTTCGTATCCAGTGCTGGAGATCCGTTTGTCGACACCGCACCGGAGCGATTGGGAGCGTATATACGAGTGGATACGACCAATCCACCTGGGAACGAAACAAGGGGTGTCGAATTTCTTGCGACGATATTGCGAGAGGCAGGCGTCGCATACGACACGGCAGAATCGGCGCCAGGCCGCGGAAACCTGTGGGCACGATTGCAAGGCAACGGTAAACCCGGCTTGGTCCTCCTACATCACATTGACGTGGTTCCTGCCGATGCTTCGTATTGGAGCGTTGATCCATATGCCGGTGTGACGAAAGACGGGTATCTCTATGGTCGAGGTGCGATCGACATGAAGGCCCTTGGGATCATGCAGCTACAGGCATTTTTAGCCTTGCATGCGTCGGGCAAACGATTAAATCGAGACGTTCTGTACGTCGCAACGGCAGATGAAGAAGCCGGGGGATTCATGGGTGCCGGTTGGTTGCTGGAAAATCGTCCGGAGATCTTTAAAGACGTTGGCTATGTGCTTAATGAAGGCGGTGGTGGGCGACGATTTGGTACAGATACCGTGTTTTTTGTGGAAGTCACGCAGAAAGTGCCGGTTTGGTTACGACTCAAGGCAAAAGGTCGCTCCGGACATGGTTCCGTACCTTTGGCACAAACGGCGGTCACTCGTATTCTGCGCGCAGGACAGCGCCTTGCAGACACTCGCTTCGAGGCCCGGGTCATTGAGCCAGTTGCCAACCTATTTCAGGGGGTAGCCCGGTTTCAACGACCCGAGCTTAAAAGTGCCTTCGAAGACATCGGTGCCCACGTGACTGATGCGGCGTTTTTGCAGAGCTTACAAATGACGGCGCCTGGATATCACGCGTTGCTACGAAATACGTGCTCGCTGACTACGTTGCAAGGTAGTGAGAAAATCAACGTGGTACCGCCCGAAGCGATACTAGAACTCGATTGTCGTTTGGTGCCGGATCAAGACGTGGACGAATTTATAGCGCAAGTGACGACCGTGGTGAATGACCGAGATGTGAGTATCGAGCGAATTATGAGTTTCACCCCTGCGAGCAGTTCGATGGATACGTCGCTGTATCGATTAATCCAGAGCAAGACCGGTGAGTGGTTTCCTGGGTCAACGGCGGTCCCAGGGGTATCGACGGGATTCACCGACAGCCACTTCTTTCGTGATGTAGGGATACAGAGTTATGGTTTTTCGCCGACCGTATTGGCGGAAAACGAGGGCGCAGGCGTCCATGGGAATGACGAACGCATTTCGGTGGAGACACTGACGAAAGGGACAGCAGTCATGGTTGACCTAGTTCAGTCTTTCGCTACCGACTGAGTTTCCGAACGCGACGTTTCGGCGTTGTCTCTCGCGACCGTTTACTTGGGTTAGAATCATCGAGCTTGGATTAGCAGGAGTGCCCGCATGCCGAAGCTTCTATTTTCACGTGATGAACTGATGACGGACCATGACTTTGCCTCGGAGCACGTTGTCCAAGGCCAAGTGTTGCATGGCGGTTTTAATTCGGCGGGTGATTACGTCCCCCCACGCTCCGAAATAAGGGGTGTTGCGATTGCGAATTGGACAGATGCTCTGCGTGCCCGTGGTGGTGATCTTTTAGACGCGGATGCGTCGCTTTTGAGCGGGCCGCGGGTACCTAACCCAGAGCAACAGAGCTTGTTGATTCGCGAAGGTCTCGGCCGAACCTTTTGGAATGGCTTGACGATTACCGGCAAGATCGAGGGACGTGGCCGAATGATTGCCGAGATGCCGTTCCCGGACATGCAAGAGTTAGTGGTCGAGGACATTGGTGAAATGGCGATTGGTCATTTAAAGAAAGGCCTCCTAGAAGCCCATGGAATTGATGAGGGTGGTCAGCCAGAAAAAGGCATTGGTGGTCACGACGTGATGTGGTTTGTTGCGCGCGATCTGGTCTTTGGACCTGAAGCATTCCCTGACCTTGAGCCGCCCGGAGGCATAAGTCGTCCCGAAGCGGGACGCAGATGGATGCCCCAAATTTCGCAACCCTACGAGATGGCCCTTAGCTTTTTGATGAATTTGTTGTTGATTGAATTCCGCGCTGAAATTGGGTTCGCCAATACACAAGAGACCTTACGCACGGATGATTTATTTATTGATAAGCGTTCGGAAGCTGAGTTGGCTGCGGAAATTGTGGAGCGAATTCGGACGGACGAACGCTGTCTCTTATACACATCTGACGCTGCCGACGAATAGAGAGGTGTAGATCTCGGTGGTCGCCGTATCATTA
>CAXDSX010000258.1:0-3527 GCA_963992075.1 uncultured Pseudomonadales bacterium
ATTCGTCGGCAGCGTCAGATGTGTATAAGAGACAGTCACAAGCTCGGCCATTCGTTCGGTCCGCGAGGCGATTTCGTCACGGCTGACGGCGGCAGCAAAATCGGTTTGACAGGCGGCGGCGTAATAGAGGTCCACGGGTCGATCCGGCTTAGGTGACTTAATGGTTATGTAGTCGAGCTGGTCGAAAAGTGCAAGCTCACGGGCTATAAACTCCGCCGAAAATATAGGATGTGGGTCGTGGGCTGAAGTATGGGGATTGAGTCTTTTGCGTTCATAATCGGCGCAATGGGCAAACGCCTTCGATTTGGCGTTTGCCGCGTGTCGGTGAAGGCTATGCGACAGAGCTTGCGAACGCGGTTAACGGCTTATGTTTTCGTGAAGCTGAAGACCTTTGCCCGGTGGGGCTGCGCGCTCTTATGTGTGGGATCACCGTTGTTGCATGCGGTTGATCTGGAAGGATTGTCGCTACCGTTGGCGGAAACGCTTCGTGCGGCCACCGACAAGCTCGAAAGAGATTTAAAGACGCTGGTGATTTCAGAAGAGCGGTCCGCTGCCCGAGGCGAAGTTGCGATGCTGCTTCATGCGCAGTTTCTTTTGGGCGCAGCTGAAATGGAATACACCCTAGCGATTGAAGAAGTATCGCTAGCGCGGTGGCACTACTTGCGAGGTATTGTCCGAATGGATCAAGGTCGTGTGCTCGATGCGATCGGGGATTTCAGCGAAGTCGTTCGGCAAGAGCCAAAGGATCATCTAGCCTTGTATCGGTTGGGGGCCGCGTTGGCCGTTACGGGTAATCACCAGCGAGCTCGGGCCGTGCTGCTGCGTGCGGAGCTACAAGCTCCCGAGAGCCCCGCCGTGTTAGCCGCGCTTGCCGACACCTCGATTGCAGCGAAAAATTGGGTGCTCGCCAAGGAGTATCTCGAACGATCGTGGGCCGCTGAGTCGTCGGGCCAGGTTGCGTACAAACTTGGGCTTGTATGGCGGCGACTAGGCAATCTTCGAGCATCGGAAGAATGGATTCAAAGACGAAGTTCAGCGGCGCCTACGATCGATGATCCGGTCTTACTTGAAGTAGCGGATCGCAGCATCAGTCCAAGTTTTTTTGTTAGGGCTGCGAAGTGGGCGTGGGAGCGTGGGGACGTCGATGAGGCGTTGCAGGCCTACCGCTTCGCGTCGAATTTGGCACCGAATGACGTCGGTATTGGACTCGGTTTTGCAGGTATGTTGGAGGGCTTGGGTCAGGTGGGCGAGGCAATCGAGGAAGTGCGCCGGCTTGTTCGTGAGAATCCTGACGAGGGTTCGGCGTGGAGACGACTCGCGATGCTGCTTCATCCAACCGACGTTATAGCGGCCCTCGATGCCGCGCGGACGGCGCAGCGAATCGATAACGATGACGCTTCCGGTGCGCTGTTGGCCGCGATAGCGATGAAAGCTCGGTCTTATGCGTTAGCGGTTTCGACTTATGAAGAGCTAACCGCGAGGGACGGCGACAATTCCTACTACTTCTATTGGTTGGCCATGGCTCGACTGGCGGATGGGCATTGCTCGCCCGCCCTCGAGAGTCTTGCCGAGGCGATTCGTATTCGGCCAAGCTGGGGTGAAGCCCATTTGGTTCAGATCCGTGCTACTGCGCTCTGTGGAGGCTTGTTGCTCCGCGAGAAAGCACGGGGTAAAGCCGTGGCCTTATTGCGGCAACGATCGGATACCGATATACGTTTAACGCTAGCTTTCGCCGAGATGAGTTTGGGTAACCTTGGCGGGGCCGAGGAACTAATCGAGCTCGAGCGTCCGCATCCGGATGCCGCGATGTTGTCAGACGCATTAGGACGGAAGAGGTTGCCGACGTTGCCCTTCGCCGCGGAATCTCCATGGTGGCAACCCGAAGAAATTAGGTATTCACTGGCTGAAAACACCGCACGAAAGGAAAGAAAAAAATGAGAAAAACGACGTTTCTCTTTGTTCTGTTGCTAGGTATTTCGAATACAACGCATGGTGCGAGAGGCACGTTCAAGGAAACGGTTCTGGGTGAAGAAAAGGTTGCCAAGGCCGCCAAGGGGATCGAAGTGAAAACCAAGGTAACGCTTCCACAGCAGGGGCTTACGGGCCTCTGTGACGCGGATCTCTCAATCTCGTATACCCAGATGAACGATAGGGTGAGGATCGTTAGGAACGTGGCGAACGAAGACTGCCCCTCCTCTGACGGGATCTATACGTTGCGTATTCGGACGTTGGGCGATAACGGCGAAGCCCGCACTCGGACTTTCGAAGAGAGCTGGGTGCTCGAGGATCAAAAGAAGGACCGAACGGAGAAGTATTACAGCATGGACGGTGACACGCGTTTAATTTGGGCGAAAGTTAAAACCTCGAGGAAAACGAGGTGCGTTTGTCGAATACCACCGCCAACAACCAGCGAGCCAAAACGCGCAGCTACTACCGACTGATACAGGCGTGCCGAAATCGTTTGAAGCAGGGGACCAGCTATGCGAGAGCTCACAATCCAGTACATCAATATTTACGTATCAGACCTGACACAACGTGTTGTTTTCTACAGAAACATCGTAGGACTGGATCTGGAAATATCGGATGAAGCACACGGATACGCTTCGTTCAATGCCGGCTCGATCCGGGTTTGGTTTGACGTAGGTGGATGCCGCTCAGAGCGAGTTGATAGGGCGTCATACCGGCGTGGGCTTTTGTACCAGTGACCTTGAGCAAACCTATTCAGAGTGGATTGATCAGGGAGTCGAGTTTTCGATGAAACCTGAGCGTCAACCCTGGGGAGGTTTTATGGCTCTGTTTGCTGATCCGGACGGTAATGTCTCGTATCTCGATCAGCCGGACATTGTTCATGGCGCATAAGTTGACGCGGCTGGTTCCTGTATTCGCTGTGGACGATATCGAACGGTTATGTGCGTTCTATGAGAAATCGTTAGGTTTTGTGCAAGATTTTCGATACGGGGAACCGACGTACTACGTGGGTCTCGTGAAGGATGTCGTTGAAATCCATCTTATTTCGACTTCATCACCGAATGCTCGACAACCTTCGGGAAGCGGTTACCTCAGTTTGTTGGTTGACCAGGTGGATGATTTGTACCGACGGCTGAAGGGTTTTGATGTGGAGATCGTTGTCCTTCCGGATGATCGGGATTACGGCCTACGCGATTTTATGATCAAAGATCCAGAAGGCAACGTGTTAACGCTTGGCGAACCTATTGTGAAATAAGGCCAGGAAAGTCGCCGCCCCCGGGCCAATGATCACAAGCTGGTTCGATTTCTCCAGGCATTGCGGGATCAATCTTGAGTTTTTTCTTGTTTGGTATTGACACTGCTGGGCGAGATGAAGGACATTCAATCAAGTTGCGCCCCCGAAGGTGCACGAGAAGGAAGCAGCGGTGAAGATTGCGGTGCTTCGGGAAAGTCGTCCCTTCGAACGTCGGGTTGCCTTGGTTCCCGAACTGTCTCTTATACACATCTGACGCTGCCGACGAATAGAGAGGTGTAGATCTCGGTGGTCGCCGTATCATTAA
>CAXDSX010000259.1:0-3516 GCA_963992075.1 uncultured Pseudomonadales bacterium
TTTCAAGCAGAAGACGGCATACGAGATCAGCCTCGGTCTCGTGGGCTCGGAGATGTGTATAAGAGACAGATCTTGGTGCATTGTCGGCAATGCTCCTGTGCGGGTGGTTGGGGCAGCATGAGGATTACGGTTGGTCTTACGGATTCGGATTGGCCGGGATTGGCATGCTTGCTGGTCTCGTCACGTTTGTGAGGGGCCAACGCTGGTTGAGTGATGTTGGGGCTCCCGCGCGCCCTCTGGTGCTTACCAGCCGCTTCATGGGGGTACGTCGGGAGACCATCATCTACTCGGTAGGCCTCATCATCGTCGTGTCGGCGTGGGGACTTATGCAGTCTCGCGAAGTCGTTGGTGCGATGCTAGGTGTTGCGTCCATAAGCGCCGTTGTTGGCATCGTTGGGTATGCGCTGGTGGGTTGTTCTCGAATCGAACGGCAGCGATTGTTTGTCGTCGTTTTCTTGACCATGGTCTCCGTTATTTTCTGGACGTTTTTCGAGCAGGCGGGTACAAGTTTGACGCTGTTCACCGACCGCAATGTCTCCAAGAACGTTTTCGGTTTCGAGATGCAAGCGTCCCAAATGGGGTTTTTGAACCCGTTGTTCATAATATTGCTTGCGCCGCTGTTCTTTATTGCATGGGAACTGTTGGGTCGGCGGGGCTGGGAGCCGTCGACACCAATGAAATTTGGACTAGGCGTTTTGCAAGCCGGATTGGGGTTTGCCGTTCTCGTTTACGGGGCCAATTTTGCTGATACTGCGGGTCAAGTAGCGGTTGTTTGGCTTGTGCTCGCGTACCTATTGCACACGACGGGAGAACTTTGTTTATCGCCCGTGGGATTATCGATGGTGACCCGACTTTCAGTACCAAAAGTCATGGGTCTTATGATGGGCGTTTGGTTTTTGTCGTCGGCAGCGGCCCATTACCTGGCTGGCATGATCGCCGGCACGGCAGCGGTGGATGCGGTGCCTGGCGGCTCGATTGACGCGGTTGAGTCGCTAGCGGTTTACAGCGAGACTTTTCGGTCCCTAGCGTATGTAGGTATCGCGTTAGGTATTGCGGTGATGGGCTCGGCGCCGCTAGTGCGGCGCTATATGCACGAGTCTCAGTCAGACTTGGTGGAGATAGAATCGCGTCCCACAGACTAAGACCTCGTCATCAGAGACGTAAGCGCCGCGCTGCCTCGCCCGCTCGAGAATTTGATCCTTATTCGCAACGGCGAGATCCAGCCCAGAAAGGCCCGGACCCCGGCCGTCGGTTGACTCGACAAATCGCAGCGTAACGTTGTTCAGGCGGATCGAAAGCTCGCTACCGTTTCGATCGACAGGTAGCCCAGAAACTTTGCCCCACAGATCGGCCAGTTCAACGGGATCGGGCCCTTGAAGTTCAACGCCAAGGTAATCGACCGTCACCGATTGGTCGACCTTGTCCTCCCACTGGAGACCTCCAGATGGTTGCCAGTTACCGTTGAAATCATCGTGTTGGTCCCAGTCGATTTCAAAGAACGCGGCCCGCATATCGCCAGGATGGATCTGGCATATGTACCAGGTGTCCCGATTGCTTTCGTGGGCAATTCGAATTCCGTTATCGAGGGCTCGTTGACGTACCGCTTGTTGCGTCGTTTTGTTGCCTGCCTGACAGATGACCATATAACCACCGTCTCCACCCCGTCGATTTAAGTATCGGCCGCCCGCAGTTCCTTCTTCGACAGGCGTGACGACTTCGAGAAAATTACGTCCAACACACATCAGCGTGTTCTCAAGACCAAAAGCGCGGACGCCCGGGTCGATAAAGCAGCTATTGATCCCTAGAACGTCAGTTAGATCGTCGATGACCGGGTTGAGTTCCTTCGCGACAAGACAGATTTGGCGTAGTTGAATGGTCATGGATGGATCCTCCCCTTCCGCCTATGATCAAGCTTGACGCGGAGCTTGGCTAGTTTCTTGAAGATTGAAATATTTTCCGACGTGATTTGTCCATGGTGTTTTATTGGTAAGCGACGGTTGGACGCAGTAATCGAGCAAGGTGGAGTGGGTGAGATCGAGCTTGAATGGAGACCGTATCAGCTTTATCCCAATCTTCCGTCCGGTGGTATGGCCCGCGACGATTTTCTGCGGGCTCGTCATGGCGAGTCGGCGGACCCGAGTCGTACGCCTGAGCGTATTCGGTTAGAAGCCGAAGAGGTCGGCATTACGTTCGATTATGCAGCGATTGATCGAGTTCCCAACACCCTATCGGCGCATAGGCTACTGGCGATCTCGAGCGAATGGGGTTGCCAACACGAGCTCGCGGAAACGTTATTCCAGGCGTATTTTTGCGATGGATCCGACGTCGGGGACGTCGGCACACTTGTCAATTGCGCCGTCGCTGTTGGTATGAACGGTGGTGTTGTGAAGGAGTTTCTTGACAGCGACGAGGGCGTTGATACGACGTTGAGGGAGATCGCGGGAACGTTTGATATAGGTGTTGTTGGAGTGCCTTGTTATCGCTTGGGGGAGGCGTTTTTGTTGCCGGGCGCGCAGACCCCGGACGTGATGATCCAGTTCATTGACCGAGCGAGAAATCGCCTCGCGGAAACGGAGTAGTTGTTGCGGGTAGATCGTAGACAGAGGATCACGACCAATATCGAGATCCTGTGCGCCGATCGAACTGCGGATCTTGTCGGCGGTTAGGGTCGATAAGAAAAAGAAGGGCTTTCCGCGCGAGACGCTTTTCTCGCGAGATTCGCCCACCGACAAAGAACCGGACGAGTATCTCGGGGGTCGATGATCTCTTCGATCTCAAAGTGCTCGGCACTGCGAAACGGCGAACGGACGCGGTTCAGGCGATCCCGTATCTTCGCAAGGTGAACGTCGTAGTCGGCTGCCTCGGCTAATTCTGCTTTGTAAGCTACCTCTATGCCGCCTTCGATGGGTAAGGAACCCCAATCCCCCGATGGCCAGGCGACACGAATATGATGCGCGCCCGGTTTGTGATTTGCGCCTCCTGCAACGCCGAATGCTTTACGAACAATGACGCAACAGAAAGGTACGTTGCTCTGACCAAGTGCGGCCAATGCAGACGATCCGAACCGAATCGTTGCCTCTTCTTCACTTTTCTTGCCAATAAGGAAACCGGGGCAGTCCTCAAGATGTACGATAGGCAAGTGGAAGGTTGATGCAAGATCAAGAAGTCGGGTGAGCTTCCGGCACGCGTCGGCCGTCCACGCACCCCCGTAAATCGCGGGATTTTCAGCGAATAGGGCGACCGGGATGCCATCCAGACGCGCCAAGCCCGTGATAATCGAGCGGCCCCATTTTTCGCCGATTTCAAAGAAAGTTGCCTCGTCAACGACTGCCGAGATCAATTCGCGCATCTTGTAGATCTTCCTAGGGTCTTTAGGAACTAAATCAATGAGCGCATCGTGTCTCCGTTCTGGATCGTCCGCGCTTTCTACCCTTGGTGGGAGTTCGTCGTTCGCCGTAGGCAAATACGATAGGAAACGCCTGGCGCGATCGAATGCTTCGGCTTCGGTGGTGACTT
>CAXDSX010000260.1:0-3513 GCA_963992075.1 uncultured Pseudomonadales bacterium
GCCACTTCATGCCCAATCACGGCCGATTGCAAGTTACAGAGCCAACAGCCGCCAATTACGTTAGCGCTCGCTCGTCCAACCCTCGCGTCGAATTCACCCACGGTACATTCCCACTTTCGGGCATGCACGGTGGTTTCAGAAATGCACTGCCGGTCCTTGTTTTTCGTGTCGCTTCTGGTCGTCTAACTTCTGGCGATACCGTCACGCTGACCTACGGCGACACGTCCTGGGGTAGCACCGGTTTGCTCATGTCCGATGTGTCGAGCGATCGCATGCCGCTGCCGTTGTATCTCGATTTCGATGGCAGCAGTAACTTTATGTCGCTGCCAATTCAGCCAATCGTCGTCACCGGAACGCGGGTTGCAGGCGTACACGCCTTTGCTCCCTCCGTGGTCGCGGCGAACGAGCGTTTCGATATCTCAGTGCGTGCCGAGGATCGTTTCTATAACCGCGCGACGGGTTCGTTGCCCGCGTGGCGGGTGTCGTTAAACGGCGCACTGATCGCGGATATTCCGGCATCGACTGAGCCCATCCAAGTGATCCGTGACGTTCGACTGGAGACGGCCGGCGTCTACCGCCTTAGCATTCAATCGGCCGACGGCTCCATCACAGGCACCGGAAACCCCATCCTGGTCGAAAACGACCCTCGTCGTCGCATATATTGGGGAGATACCCACGGCCATTCGGGTTTCGCCGAAGGTGTTGGGACGCCCAAACGCTTCATGACCTGGGCGCGTGACGACGCAAGACTCGACTATGTGACCCACTCCGAACATGACATCTGGCTCGATGATTTCGAATGGGAGGTGTTACGTAATAACATCAAGACGTATTCGGTCGACGGTGAATTCGTTGCTTTTCTCGGCTATGAATGGACCGTAAGAAATACGCAAGGGGGTCATCACAACGTTCTGTTCCGTAGCCCCGAAGGTAGACACCGGGTTCCTGCTCGAACCCATGGGACGCTGTCGAAACTATACCAAGGACTCCGTACTCAGCACGATCCAGCCGACGTCGTGGTCATTCCCCATGCCCATCAAGCGGGCGATTACCGGCTCAACGATCCGCTTCTCGAGCCTCTGATCGAAGTGATGTCGCAGCACGGCACATTCGAGTGGTTCGGTCGTATGTACCTTAAGCAAGGGCACCAAGTCGGATTTACGGCCGCAAGCGATAATCACCTCAGCCAGCCAGGCTATACCGCGCCTAAAGGCGGTTCGCTTTCCCAGCGTGGAGGTTTGGGGGCACTCCGTGCCCTGGAGAAATCGAGGGATACCTTGTTCGACGCAATGAAAGACTTGGCGTCGTACGCCACCACAGGCGATCGCATGATTTTGGACGTCAGCCTAAACGGCGTCGAGATGGGGCAAAGAGCGCGCTTTTCCAAAGAACGGAAAATACGCGGACGGATCGTAGGCACTGGACCAATCGACACCATCACCATTCTCCGAAACGACAAGGCCGTTTGGACGAGGGACTATCTGCAAGACAACGCCAAACGACCCTCGTCGTCGGGGACATTTCACGTCACCTTTCAGTCCGATTCAGAACCCAGGAATCTGGGCGACAACCCCCGCGGCTGGCGACTGTGGCAGGGGACCTTGCGGCTGACCGGTGCCACCCTGACCGAGGTCTCGGGTACCGATTTTCACAACACTAACCTGCAATCGCTGAAGGTCCTCGACAACCGGACGCTCGAGTTCTCGACCCATACACGCGGCGACACGAGTTCCATCGTGCTCGATCTTGCCGATATCCGCCGTTCCGGTCGCATCGATATCGAATTGGCTGAAGCACGCGAGTTCGGTGGCGCACCGCCCATCTTCCGAGCACCCCAAAATATTCCCGCAGCATCAGTTACGTTAGCGTTCGGAGAGATCAAAGACGGTCGTGTGACCACCTCGTTAGTGCAGGACGATTACGTCGACACCATTTCATTAAGATCCGTGGTGACGGATGGACCCGACGACGTCGAGTTCGAATTCGATGATCAAGGAAACGGGCACGGTGATTACTACTACGTACGCGTTTTGCAGGCTAACGATGCGCTCGCTTGGTCGAGTCCGATCTGGGTCGGCGGGTATCCAAAACGATGAGCGCTGGTTTCAACATTCATCCACAACTGCTCGCTGACTGCGAGCAACTGGGAAACCTCGAGCTCTGCTCGGTGCTGTTGATGCGTGATGCTCGTTTCCCTTGGATTATTTTGGTGCCTCGTGTTGACGGCCTGCGTGATCTTCACGACCTGCCCGCCACTTACCGTGAACGGGCGTTTATCGAGGTCGAAATCGCGTCCAACGCCCTACACAACTACGCCAATACCGACAAAATCAACGTCGCCGCTCTTGGAAACATGGTGCCGCAATTGCACATCCACGTCATCGGCCGGCGAGAAGATGATGCCGGTTGGCCAGCGCCAGTTTGGAGCGCCGGCCCAGCCATCACGCTCAAGGGCGCAGACCTGAAGGAACGGGTGACGGCGCTGAAAAGCTTGGTATTGGAGGAGTAACCCTTCTTTGTTCGAACCCGTTGGTTAGGCGGAACCTTGCATGCGCAACTCGTGCAATGAATCTCCATTGCAATAGCGTTCTAGTAGTCGATCAGGATCGAATTCGACCCCGATGGGATTCTCGGCAAACGTTGGAGATCGCATGAACGCATTCAGTTCCTCGGTCGAATCAAAGTTCTCGACTTGAAACTCAACTCGATTGCCATCTGGATCCTCATAATAAAGAGACGTTGTGAGTCCGTGGTTGATCGGCCACACCGGCTCAATGTCTAGCGCTTTAAGACGCGCGTAGGTTCCTAATAACTCGCCGAGCGTTGCCAGCGTATAGGCCACATGGTCAAGACCAGGGCTGCCGCGCACACTTTCCGTCTCGACGGGTGTTTTCGCCAACGCAAGTCGATGGTGCTCGTCGTCGTATGTCAGGAATGCCAAACTACCCGCGTTGTGGACGATCGACATGCCGAGAACTTTTTGGTACCAATCCAGCGACCGTTCGATGTCGCGAACCCTCAATACGAAGTGTGCGAACTTCGCCGGCTTAGCCGGAGTCTCCATGTCAATGTTACGTTCCAAACCAGTTCTCCCCGTATGTTCTGAGCTCCGGGTTGCTTCCCAACGGCTCAAGATTCGACCACGACATCTCGTTGTTCACGGTAGCGGTATCTCCCCCGCAGCCACTGGTACATCCCAACCCGCAATGACCGCCGGCCGTTTCGCTATCTCGGTATACCAACGTCGCAAATTGGGCAATTGGTCCCAGTCGATGCGATGCCAGGGCCACCGAGCGATCCAGGGCCACGTCGCGATGTCGGCAATGCTATAGCTCCCCGCAAGATAGGCAGCCTCACCTAGGCGTCGGTCTAGAACGCCGTACAACCGGGTTGCTTCATCCGCGTACCGCGCTTCCGCGTATTCGGATTTACCAGAATTGAAATGCAAAAAGTGATTGGCCTGGCCAAGCATGGGGCCGACGCTGGCCATCTGGAGCATTAACCACTCCATGG
>CAXDSX010000261.1:0-3502 GCA_963992075.1 uncultured Pseudomonadales bacterium
ATGATACGGCGACCACCGAGATCTACACCTCTCTATTCGTCGGCAGCGTCAGATGTGTATAAGAGACAGCAAAAAGAAAGTGCGCATCATCGAGTCGGTTTGAAAGAATCGCATCGAACAGAGGGTTTTCGTATAGTCCAGCGTCAGTTCTTGAATGCCCCGAACGACGCCTGAGCACTCGGGCGAGCGCAACGCCTGTTTTTTCATCCGCTTCGTCAGGGAACAAATTGACTTCTGGGTTCCAGAAGTCGACGAAATCTCCGACAAATGTGTCGGGATTCCACTTCGAGATATGTTCGAGATAACTGGCCTCAGAACTAACAAACCAGGCTGTTTCATAGAGTTCGGCAAACGATTCCGACGAAACCTCCGATTGACGGTCCTCTCGGAAATCCGATCCGAAATACATAATCCCAGCAATCAATAAATTCCCAACGATTCCCAGGATTAGTATTTGGTATTTGATCGGCATAACGAGAGCTCCTAAACCCGAGCAATGCCACATGGCTCAAGGTTTCTCTATAACGTTTAAGCAAGCACCGACTCAGGGTCTCTTTATACTAATCAATCCCGGAAGATAAGGGCTACGAAGAACGCCCAAATTTCGACACCGTTGTTTTCCCTAAGTTCCGGAGAACGGCCTCCTTTTTCCCAACAACCCGCCGACAACCAATCGATTGCTCAAAATGCCATCGTGACCATCAATACCCATGGTAAGAAGCTGCCTTTGATCGGCGTATTCTTGTGGAAGCAGCTAGGTCGGCAACCGTAATTCAATGCTGCGCTTTGCGGATGTAGACGGAGACGAGGTTAAGGTTTAGTTTCTGTCCAAGTAGGTTCGGTGTCCACGGGACAGAATCTCGAAGTGGGAAATCATGCGTTGGGGGTAATCATGAAGGCACTGGGAACAATTCTCGCAGTACTCGGCGTAGCAATTGCACTCTTTTTTCTACTGCAAGACGATGCTCAACCAGACTCTGTCGCAGATGAATCAAGGCCTGCCGCAGCGCCCGAGGTGGTGTTTGGCATGGTCGACGATGCGCGTATCCAGGGGGCTCTTGAAAGCGAGCCTGGGAGTTGGTTGACGTATGGCATGGACTTTACCGAGCGTCGGTTCTCGTCGTTAACGCAAATTAATCGGAACAACGTTCAGGACCTAGGGCTCGCCTGGCACAAAGATCTGGGTACGTTTCATGCCCAAGAGGCTACCCCATTGGTCGTGGACGGACTGATTATCTATCCGACGGCATGGAACATCGTTTACGCGGTCGACGCTGTCACCGGCGAGACCCAATGGGTTTTTGATCCCAAAGTTGATCGAGGTCGTATTGGAACCATTTGGGCACCTTTTAGTCGCGGCATCGCCGTCTACCTTGGTCGAGTGGTCGTCGCTACGCTCGACGGGTACCTCATCTCTCTCGATGCCTCCACCGGCAGACAAATTTGGAAAGTAGACACCATTGCCGACCGCAGCATCCCCTACTTCATCACCGGTGCGCCCCGGATTGGGGGCGGCAAGATCTTCATAGGCAACGGGGGCGCCGAGTGGGGAACACGTGGTTACACGACGGCGTACGATGCAGCAACCGGCGAGCAAATTTGGCGCTTCTGGTCGGTGCCCGGTGATCCATCGTTGCCGTTTGAACATCCCGAAATGGAATTAGCCGCCGCGACATGGAAAGGCGGCGAGTGGTGGAAGTACGGGGGCGGCGGAAACGTTTGGAGCTCGATCGTCTATGACGCCGAACTCGGCCAGGTCTACCTTGGCATGGGCAATGCGGCGCCTTGGGCCCGGATCATTCGAAGCCCGGGTGGCGGCGATAATCTCTTTGCCGCCTCCATCGTGGCCGTCGACGCCGACACCGGGAGCATGAAATGGTACTACCAACAAGTTCCTGGCGATAACTGGGACTTCACGGCGACCCAGGACATGGCGCTCGTTGATCTTGACGTCGACGGCACCATGCGCAAAGTGATCATGCAAGCGCCCAAGAACGGCTTCTTCTACGTTATTGATCGAACCAACGGAGAATTATTACGCGCGCACCCGTTCGCGACGGTCACTTGGGCATCGCATGTTGACATGGAAACAGGGCGTCCTGTGGAACTCGAGTCGGGCAACTGGGATAAGGAAGCCAAATGGATCATGCCTGGACCTTTGGGCGCACATAATTGGCAGGCCATGAGTGTTGATCCAGAAACAAACGTGGTCTACATGGGCACTCACGATTTTGCCTGGTACTTCAAGCTCGATCCGAATTTCCAGAAAACCGGTATCTACAAGTGGCGCTCTGGACAAATGAATTTAGGTACCGATCATGAAACGGCCGATATCATTGAAGGGAAGACGTCTCCCGCGGCCGACGGGTTCTTAACGGCTTTTGATCCGCTCACGGGCGAAATCAAGTGGCAAAATCAACTCGAGCACTGGTGGAACGGCGGCGTTGTTGCGACGGCCGGAGGGCTAGTCTTCCAAGGGGAAGGCATGGGACATCTCTACGCCTATGATAAGGAGACCGGCGAAAGGTTGTGGGGTTTTAACACCTACACTTCCATTATCGCCCCGCCCATCACCTATGCCATAGACGGCGTCCAGTACGTAGCCATCCTGACAGGTTCTGGTGGCGCTGAAAGTTTTATCGGGAAGGAATCGGGTACCGCCACAGATACTTACGGCAATCATCCGCAGTTGCTGGTATTTACCCTCGGCGGAACAGACAAACTCGAAGAGCCGCCTATGCGTGCACAGATTCCACCTGAACAACCGTTACTCACCAATAATCGGAGTGAGGTAAGACGTGGAAGCGTCCTCTACCACGATTTTTGCGCTGCTTGCCACGGTGGCCAAGCCAAGAGTTTCGGCGTCATGCCAGATTTACGGTTTATCGACGCATCCGTTCGATCGGATTGGGATGATATCGTTCTTGAAGGCGCTCTAGAAAAACTCGGAATGGGTGGCCGGGGTGACATGATTTCCGCAGAACAGAGTCAACGTATTCTTGGATACGTGTTATTCCGCGCGAACGCAGACCGAAAGAAAGCGCTGGAAGAGGCCGGAGAAGCCTAGCGGATTGGCTCGCGCCCACCAACCATTCACATGAACTCGATTCCTGGAGACACGCCATGTTGACACTACACTTCGCACCAAATTCCAGAGCCGGACGCATCGTTTGGTTATTGGAAGAGCTCGGGCTCCCTTACGACATTAATAAGATGGCTTTCCATCCCAAAGATCTAAAATCAGACGAGCACCGGGCGCGGCACCCTTTGGGCAGAGTGCCGGTCCTTGAAGATGACGATGTCTCGATCTATGAGTCAGGCGCTATCGTTGAATACGTATTTGCAAGACACACGGACGGTGGTTTAAAGCCCTCGATCGACGCCCCAGAATTTCCCGCGTATTTGCAGTGGTTCCACTATTGCGAGGGCATGGTGATGCCACCCGTCAATACGATCATTGTTCAAACCGCTGTCTCTTATACACATCTCCGAGCCCACGAGA
>CAXDSX010000262.1:0-3465 GCA_963992075.1 uncultured Pseudomonadales bacterium
TTTTTTCAAGCAGAAGACGGCATACGAGATCAGCCTCGGTCTCGTGGGCTCGGAGATGTGTATAAGAGACAGCCAGACGATATCGGCACCGAGTCCATCTAACCACGCAACTTGTTCAAGCGCTTCAGCGTAAAGTTGTTGGTCCGGAACGTCTGAATCGGGCGGGTTTCGAAAGTCGTAACAAACTCCAAACCGTGGTTCAAATTTCGGCATCGCGACCGCTCTTCAAGTTTTAAGTCGACGCCATCGAGAGAAACGTCGCATCGAGCATCGGAAGCATTTCTCCGTCAACAAGTTTCGATAGGGAGCGTCTTTTGTTCAATGCGATTTACCGAACCCCGAATGATGTGTCGGAATCTTTCGCGCGTGCTCGGCCCGACGCGAGTGGGTGCATCACCCCGGCGCCGGCGGGCCAAATCCCCGGTTCGGCCCTAACGTGTCGACATAAATGCCGGGCGTGGGGGCCGAGAGTCTCCCAGATCTCGTATGGCATGGTTCTTGCCATCCCCGGACCCCCTGACCAAGGTGCTAAATATTCGACATTAGGCAATGCCCGCACCTCGAGACTAACGTTTGGCGTCGCGCCGTGCCAAGCACGATTGTCTCGAAATACGCCAGCGCCCGCCGATGCGCCCACCAAGGTCGACAACCGCATCCACTCCGGTTCCTCTTCCGGCGTGGGTGGATTTTGTTGTGATGCATGGGTCCCGGGGATTTGCCGAATGGGTCCGTTCTCCCAGGTGAGATCGCTCATCAAGAAGTTAATCGTTACCACCGGGGGCGTGCGCTCGGCAATAAGTCGACGCGTTGGAAGATCAAGTTCGCCGGTCTCATCGTCGTTTCGTAATTCAATTCCCAGCGCCTGAGCCTGGGTAAGACGACCATCGGTTAGTTTCAAGGAATCGGCAAGATCCGAATGTAAACGTTGATATTCGATCGCGCCGGGTAGACAAAGATCTCCTCCTGCGCCACCCACCAGATAATCTGACGAGCCAAATATTGCCTTCAGAAGAGGCGTGGTGGTCGGCAAATCAATCATCGATGCCCAAACCGAATCGTGCAGTAATTGCCTCGATGCCGACGATGTGCCGTAACTGTATCGATGCGGCAGACGGTTCGTCTCGGTCATGTACTTCCGTCCATCACTTCCCGGAACACTAAGAATCTCTTTTAACACCCGCGCGCAGCCTTCCCGAAAGCGCTCGAGCTGCTCGGCATCCAATAGATCACGTACCACCACGAACCCATCTCGAAAAAATATACGACGCGCCCGATCAATTTCGTCGGGCGAACAAATCTCCAGGCCCTTGATACCTGTGTGTTCCTGCAAATATCGACGCAGTTTCCAGACCCCGGGATCGTCGTAACGTCGTCGTTTAGGCGAACGTGGATCACCAGCTGCGAATCCAGGCCGGTCAATAATATAGGACCCGTTCTCGTCCACCGTCTCGTTCGGAAGCGACTTTTCATCCCAGCCAACGCTGGTTTCGCCGTAGACGGCCATCGTCTCCAGTTCGTCCGTCCCCAACATTGTCATATAGCGGCCTCCGACATGGGTGACCTACATAAAGGAGATATTGTAGCTTGGTTAGTCCCGCAAGGCCCCAAAGCCAACACCGCTGCACTTTCCTTCAAACGTCACCAACACCTTCGTACGGCACCGTGACCTTGCTAAAGCTTTTGTGTCCAGCTAACCGAGGTGGGGCGGAATCGAAAGCCCGATGTGACATGATGCATTTACCGAACCAACCAGTGGCATCGAGTCACCCAGCACCGTGTTCTCATCAATTTCACAGGAAAGCCGGAGCGATCGCGACCCGACATACGGCTGGCTGATGGTCGGCGTCGTTTTTATCCTAAGCGGTCTCGCATTCGGTGCGCTCGGATCGATCTCAGTGTTCCTGAAGCCATTGGCCGCCGAGTTCGGGTGGACTCGCGCGCAGACATCGCTTGGCTACACGGCCATCGCGTTATCGTCCGCGCTGTTCGGCGTCGCGTGGGGATTTGTCGCCGATCGAATCGGGACCCGTTGGTTTGGCGTAATTGCCGCCCTCGTCATGGCGGCGAGTTTGTTCCTGCTTAGCGGGCAAACGAGCATCGTTCACTTCTACGCCTTTTATTTCCTGTACGGCGCTTTCGGTAACGCGCTGGTTGGCTCTCCGCTCTTTGCCAACGTCGCTTATTGGTTTAAGCATCAACCCGGCTTAGCGCTCGGCATCACCGCGGCCGGCGGCGCATTTGGTCAGGGCGTCGTTCCGTATTTCGCCGGAATCATGATCGAATCTTCCGGGTGGCGCGAAACTTACGTGTACATGGCCTCGATATACTTAATCATCGCGCTACCGCTTGGCTTCCTTATTCGTGAATCACCACGCCGGCTCCAGGCATTGCGATATCCTCAAGTCGAAACGATTGTCTTTCCACTCAAAGAAACGGAGGTAGTGCTTTGGCTATCGATCGCCGTGCTTTTCTGCTGCAACTGCATGTCCGTGCCCATCGTCCATCTGGTTCCGTTATTAACCGATGCTGGACGATCGCTACCCACAGCAACCGGCGTCCTGATGGTACTGATGTTCTCTGGCACCGCGGGAAGGATTCTCGGCGGAAAGTTATGTGATGTACTCGGTCCCCTACCTGCTTATCTGCTGATGTCTTTAGGTCAAACCGTCTTTGTCTTCTGGTTTCCTTTTATGGAGAGTGCGGCCGCCCTTTATGCGCTCGCCGTCCTCTTCGGATTCGCGTACTCGGGGGTAATGTCGTGCATCTTGGTTTGTACGCGCATGATGGTTTCGCCGGGATTCGCGGGGAGAGCGATGAGTATCACATCGTTTTTCGGATGGGGAGGAATGGGTGCGGGCGCCTTTATTGCAGGCTTACTGTTTGACATGAATGGGAATTACGTCGGCTCATTCGCGTTCGCGTCCATCATGGGAATCCTCAATCTTATCGTGTTGAGTCTCTTCTACTACCGGATTAAGTGGCAGCGCCAACCGCCCGACGACACTCCCCTGGCTCGCGCGACCTTATCTTGACACGTTTGATCACGCGAACGGATCGGCGTTCGCGATGCATTGAGTTAAGTAATCGTCATGTTTACGGCGCCCCTTCCCAATGCTTATCGGATCGCTACCGGATTGATTATTCCCTGAACTGCTCCCTCAAAACGAGCTTGCCCAAGCACGAATAGAAACTCCCACGCCTCGTCCGAAGCAAGCGCACCGACATTCATATTCTCCAAAATATATACGCCGTTTTTGGCCAGCAAAATCGGGTGCACTGGAAACTGCATCGACTCGTCCTCGAACGGCACCACCTCCAAACCCCACGTATCTGCCCCCACTGCCACCACACCGAGCGAGGCCAAATACTCTGCGCCCTCTACGCCGAGTCCGGGTCTGTCTCTTATACACATCTGACGCTGCCGACGAATAGAGAGGTGTAGATCTCGGTGGTCGCCGTATCATT
>CAXDSX010000263.1:0-3452 GCA_963992075.1 uncultured Pseudomonadales bacterium
CATACGAGATCAGCCTCGGTCTCGTGGGCTCGGAGACGTGTATAAGAGACAGGTTCATGAGGACTCCGAGGTTGGTATCGATACCTTGGATAACAAACTCTCGAAGTGATCGACGCGCGCGGTTAACCGCGTCCGTGAAGTCTCCTTGCCCGCTATGGACAACCAGCTTTGCTAATAACGAATCGTAGAGGCTGCTCGTTTCGTATCCTTCATAGCCAAAGGTATCGACCCGAATGCCGGGTCCTTGAGGCGGTCGAAATGATGACAGTGTCCCGGTTTGAGGTAACGTAAGACCGTCGTTTTTCAAGGTTTCCATGTTTATCCGGAGTTGAATAGCAAACCCCCTTGGGGAAGGGGTTGCAGTCAGCCCCAATGATTCAAGTGTTTGTCCGGACGCTAACCCAAGCTGGGTACGAACCAGATCTATCCCAGTTACTTCCTCGGTGACCGTGTGTTCGACCTGTAGCCTTGGGTTGGCCTCGATAAAATAATAGGAGGCCTGTTCATTAAGGTTTGAACCGTCGACCAAAAACTCGAAGGTCCCGACGTTGTCGTATTCCGCCGATTCAGCCAGGTGGACGGCCGCTTCGTGAATCGATCTTCGTAAGGCCTCGGGAAGTTGTGGCGAAGGAGCCACCTCGACGATCTTTTGATGTAGGCGCTGGATACTGCAATCGCGCTCACCCAGATGACGGATATTTCCTGCTCGATCACCGACGATTTGGACTTCGATGTGCAGTGCATGTTCGACCATGAGTTCGCCGTACATGTCGCCTGATCCGAAAGCGGCGTTTGCTTCTAACGACCCGCGGTGCAGCGCATCTTTTATTTCAGTTCGATTCCTAATGATCCGCATGCCCCGTCCGCCGCCGCCCGAGACGGCTTTTAGCAACATGCTGTGGTCGGGCTGAATCGAGTCAAAAAAATCGGTAGCGGTCTTGAGGTCCGCAATGACGAGGGAGGCAGGCAGTACGGGGATGTCGTTTGCTAGAGCCAGTTCCCTTGCTCGTAATTTGTCTCCAAAAAGCTCCAGGGTGTCGGGATTGGGTCCCACGAAAACGATGTTCGCGTCTTGGCAAGCGCGGGCAAACTGATGGTTTTCCGCAAGAAAGCCGTAGCCAGGATGAATGGCGTCACAATTGTTTTGTTTGGCGACGTCTATAATCTGTTCAATGTCGAGGTAGGCAGCGGCACCCTTGCCCTCTAACCTCACTGGCGTATCGGACGTCAGCGCGTGCAAGGCGTCTTGATCGTCGTCGGGAAAAACGGCCACGGTGGTAATGCCCATCTCGTGGGCCGTTCGCTGAATGCGGACAGCGATTTCGCCACGGTTCGCGATAAGTAGATTACTGATCGTCACGTAGAACCTCCCCCAGACCCTAGCTCATAAGACCAGCGCTGCAAGATACACGCATGGGAGAAGAGACTGAAGGTCGAAGGGAAACTCTGCCTCGTCGTATAGGGATGGTGAGTGCGCTTAGCCGGTCAATGGTAATAGATGGGGCTTGTTCGGGTTTTGCCTGCAAGTCGAAGAGCTCCTAAGATGGTCCAACCCGGAGAAGCTGGTGCATGCAAGGGGATGCTGGCTGGGGACTCGGACGAGAATAGGTAGGTTCGACAGAGTGACTATTTCCAAGGCAATGCGAGAGTCGTTTCAACGTGATGGCTACCTGGTCATGCCATCGGTTTTTGACTCGGATGAAGTGCGGAGTATGGCCGCAGAGGCGGACTTTATATTGGAGCTCGTCATCAATTCTACGTTGTGCAATGACCGTCAAAGCGGCCGGCTCGACATACGCCGGACCGCGTCAAAGCGAATGATTGTGAGAAAGATCCAGCCCATTATCGATCTTTCTCTGGTGCTAGCTAAGTTCTCCGATGACCCACGCCTAATCGGACCCATAGAACAATTTATGGGTGATACGCCCGTCCTCATGGAGGAGAAACTTAACTACAAACAACCCGTTTCCGTTGAGTATGACTTTCGCGTGCCGCGAGACGATGATCGGTTCCCGATCCACAACGATTGGGCATATTACAAAATGACTGGTTATCCATCCGCCGTCATTTCGTCCGCATTGACGATTGATGAGTCGTTTCGTGACAACGGACCCATCCAGGTGTTCCCCGGCTCGCATCGTAAACATGTCGAACATGACCGGGTTCGCAATGGGTTAGAGGTCCCAGTAGGCACGGTACGCATAGACGATGCTGTGCCCATACTTGCCCCAGCGGGCTCGGTGATGTTTTTTCACAGTCAGTTGATTCATACCTCGGCACCCAACACCACAAACGGGTCGAGACGGATGATGATTTACAGCCACTATCCGGCTGCGGCCGATATGGGTATTGACGTTCGCAACGGCCCAAATCGCTTGCGTGAATCTCCATGGGAGTGGGAGTACCTGCGCCAGCGCGAAGCTGGGCACTACGTCGACAACTTTCGAGTGGAAGCATCGGGATAAGTCAAAAAGCCCGGTGTACGGCAAAGGATAAATAGGTAGAGTCAACCGAATAAGGCGGTAATGGAGTACCCATAGAGGTGACTCCGAAGCCTCACCGACCGAGGGTGTTTCGTTGAACAAGATGTTCGGCATGTCGAAGAATTTTGATGATTGGCGAGACCAAGGAATCGAATGCGTTTTGTAATTTATGGGGCCGGTGGTATTGGTGGCACGATCGGCGCCCGGCTCTTTCAGCACGGTCACGACGTTATGCTGATCGCCCGTGGACCGCACCTTGAGGCGATTAAAGAACATGGGCTGAGGTTCGTCTCGGCGACAATCGATGAACGCTTCCCGATACCAGCCGTTGGCCATCCGCGGGAGGCTAATCTCGGTGTAGGCGATGTCGTGATTCTTTGCATGAAAAGTCAACACACTGAATCGGCACTCACGGATCTGATCGAGTCGGCTTCGTCGAAGACGCCGGTTGTTTGTTGCCAGAACGGCGTGGCCAACGAGCGCATGGCGCTACGTCGGTTCGCGAACGTGTACGGGATGGTAGTGCTCCTACCAGCAGAGCATTTGGAACCCGGGGAAGTCGTTAATTTTGCTGAAGATAGTGCGGGCGTGTTGGATGCAGGCCGGTACCCAAACAGCGTCGATGCAACGATTCACGAAGTCACCGATGTTTTGAATACTTCGGGTTTCAGCTCCATACCCGACCCTAACGTTATGCGACAGAAATACGCGAAACTCCTAAACAATCTCAATAATGCTGTCCAAGCAGCGTGCGGCGAGGGATCGGCCGACATCGCGAGGCAGTTGCGTAATGAAGCCCTGGCTTGTTATGAGGCCGCGGGGATCGACTGCGCTTCGCGGGAAGAAACACTGGATCGCCGCGATGGAATTCGGGGCACCACAGTCCCCGGATTCCAGCGAAATGGAGGTTCGTCGATGCAGAGTGTCATGCGCGGTACGGGGGCTGTCTCTTATACACATCTGACGCTG
>CAXDSX010000264.1:0-3449 GCA_963992075.1 uncultured Pseudomonadales bacterium
CCAATGATAAACCCCAAAAAAACGTCCGCCATTTCCTCGTAACCCTTTGTTTTATGGGAAACTTGAGGCTTTTGATGGGCTAGCGTTGACGACGCTAAAGAACCACGAAGAATAAGCCAGAGACTTTTTGATTCTACATTGGCATAGAGAGTTGGCCGGATCGTGTCAAATCTCGTTGCAACCTCAGCACTGACGTTATATACAGTTGTTCGGGATTTAGCAGTACCCAAGCGATTTCCGGAAATTAATCGTACGAGGGTTACTATGTCTTCTGACCGAATCTTAATGATCCTGATGACTCTAGCGGCCATCCTCGCCGCGATTCCGCAAGTTCCATTTGGCTACTGGCCCCTGGTCTTAGTCGTAATTGGACTCGTTGCTGGCTTCATGAGCCCAGAGGATGACTTGCTGACTCGAATAGGCATGATTGTAGTTGCCGTTGCATTGCCAACTGTAGCCGATAGTTTAGACGCTATCATGGTAGTTGGTCCGTTCGTAAACAGTGTGCTAGATAGCATTGCCGTTGGAATAGCCGGTATGGTTATCGCGAATGTGCTACTGCAGATAAAAGAACGGTTGATGCCTGCCGACGACTCCGGCTCCAGTGCTGGTGGCGGAGGTGGATACAGCAGCGAATAGTATCTGTCGAAGTTCGACAACGAATGAAATGGCCCCGATTTAGGGGCCATTTTTTTGCTCATCAGAATCGTTTTTGGGACGCTCATAGACGAAACGACAGTGGCTGGCTGTCTTTGCCCCACCAGATCAGAGCAATTCCGTCAAGTTTACACATCGGCCACCGTCGTTATATACAGTCGCCCCGGTAAAGGAATAATCCATTCAAATACGAACGAGAGGTCGTTTTATGTTGCAGAAAGTTTTGACGTGGGGCTCGTTGGCGATTGCCGTAATTGCGGCGTTCACCGATATGATTCCGATGGTACCGTTGATTCTAGTGGTATTGGGTCTGGTCGGCGGATTCATGAATCCCCTCGAAGACGTGGGAACTCGGGTCGCATACTACGTATTGGCGGTAGCGCTACCAACGATTGCCAACAGTCTAGATGCCATTCCAGGGATCGGTGGCTACCTGAACAGTATTCTCGACAATGTGGCGATTACCATAGCCGGTATCGCACTGGCGAACTTCCTCCTCGCGTTATACAACAACGCGATGGCAGCAGGAAACGACGACTGATTCTGTTAGTCAATTGACTGCGGGGCGAGCTTTATCGCGAGCCTCTTAAAAATGGCCCCTTTTGGGGCCATTTTTTTGAGGCGGGCCTAGGGGAACTTAATTCGAGTTCTTCAGCATGTTCTCTACTTGCAAGAACGGGATGGCCCCTCCGGTAAATTGCGGCAATTTGCCGTCCCATTTCTCGGCCATCCGCAGTTGAATGAGCTCGGGATTGGACTTCAAGGCCGCAGCCTCTCGACGGATAGCCTCGGCCCGAGCAACTGACTCAACCTCGGTCTTGTACGCTTCAGCTTCGGCTGCCAACGTGATCTCCGCGGCCGCGGCCTCCGCCTGAGTGACACGCTTGAGTTTTTCGTTCTCGGCCTTCAACGCGTCCTGCTCAGCCCGCACTTTCTCCTCGATGGATCGATTGAAATCGGAGGAGAACTCGAATTCCTCAATTGCCAAATTAGCGATGGCGAGCGCACCGTTCAATTCTTTTTCCGTTAGCGTTTCCGTTAAAAAGCTCTCAATCTGAGTCTGCATCGAAATCGTTACTTCCGCCCGTCGAGTCACCAACTCTTCAGCGGTGAATTGTGCCGTAATAGCTTTAACAGATTCCGCGATGGCGGGGGTCAAAATCGCCGACTTCACGACGGCACGGTTACCCACCTGTTGGAATGTCCTAGGAACCAACCCGGCACTCAACGAATACTGCAACACGATGGTCGTGTCGACCTGTTGTAAGTCCTTTGACGCCGCGCTACCTGGCACCCGCGCAGGTTGTAAGCGAATGTCAATCTCCTCCACGATGTCAATGAAAGGGATTTTTAGATGAAATCCTTCGGTTAATGGCGTCGGGCTGACAGCACCTAAGCGCTTAACGACACCCACATGACCGGGATTCACCACGACGAATCCGGCGTAAAACATCAACAACCCGACGAAGACGACAATTCCGAAAAGAATCGATTTAACAGGCATCAGTTGGCCCTCCTAACGTATAGCGGCCAGCATAGGCCGTGGATCCGATCGATACAACGATCCCAGGCGTTACCTGGAGACAACATATGAACCCCTGGTAAACACTCACGCTTGAAGACCGCTTACTGTATCCCGGTGAGGGTATAGCCATCGCGTAAGTCAACGATCGACAGAGCTCGGCCGTCAACTTTCAAAGGCTCGAAACGGACGCGACGGGCAATCCGTTCAATCATTTTGACTACCTCTGACTCGGTTAGATCACTGTCGAGTACATCAAGACGGATACCTTCCACTCGCCCCCGAGTCGATATGGAGTACCGAAACCTTACCAATAACGACGCGTCGGTGGCGCGAGAGCGCCTCGTCACGGGCGGCACTTTCGTCGGCGTCATGTAGAGCCGCTTGCAAAGGTTTCTTGTTGTCATTTGATCGCGCGTCCACGCTCTAGGGACGCACGTCCCTTCCTTGCATCGCAGACACCGGACTAAATACTCGGCGCGAAGTTTGCGGACGCTCTTGAGCATCTCGGGTTTGAGTTCAGCGTACTCGCATCCAACAATGTCCGTGTGCGCAATAGGCCAGCTCCCACATTGAGCAACCGCACTTACCCTCACCTCTTCGACATCGTCTACAGGCGCGACGGACGGATCCGTTACCGCGCCGACCTGCAGCGCACTAGTGATGGAACAGACAAGGAGATACCACCTTCTGCGGCGACGTCGTAAGGCGGCCTGAAAATAACACTTAGCCGCGCCATTTAACCCAACCGAAATCCTGCTAAACCCGATCAATGAGGCCCGGTCTGGTTGAACGGGTCATTCCATAACGCCGTCCAGACGAACTCGTCATTAACGTAATAAACGGCATCGTCGTGTAGCACTGAACGGACCCGTGATCCGCCCCATCGCCCCTTCGGGTGATCCACCGCGGACAAATGACCCATAGCATTAAGTGACGACGTCCCCGGATCATCCTTATCCCTGATTTCGAAAAGTCGCAACTGTTGTTCTCGCCGATACCCGAGGCCATCGCCCCAATACGTTAACGTTAGTGGAATCGCAAATCGGTCCACACCCTCGACGTCGCTATGATAGGTAAAGGCGTGGCGATCGTATCGAGCCTGCGAGTAACTCCAATTAGCGTCCTCTCCCATCGAAATCGAGCCAAGCGAATAAGGTGCATCGATGGCGGCAACATTGAAGAGCTCCAGCTTGACGAAACCCTCTTGGTCCGCGCCGAGACCTAGAAGCAAATCGTCGCCGATGGTGTGCAAGAAATCGCAAAAACC
>CAXDSX010000265.1:0-3444 GCA_963992075.1 uncultured Pseudomonadales bacterium
GCTACAGAATATGTTTTCGAGTCTGCCCACCGGCAAGAAAACGAGCGCGCGATTAAAAATACGCGACGCGCTTCGTCGTCTCCGTGAAGAAGAAGCCATCAAATTGGTGAACGAAGACGAGATCAAGGCCCACGCCGTTGATGCCGTCGAACAAACAGGCATAGTCTTCCTAGACGAAATAGACAAAGTCACCCGGCGTTCCGACCATGTCGGCGCTGACGTTTCCCGCGAGGGTGTTCAGCGGGACCTGCTGCCGCTCATTGAAGGCTGCACGGTTTCGACTAAATACGGGATGATCCGCACTGACCACATCCTCTTCATCGCCTCGGGGGCATTCCATTTAGCCAAACCCTCCGACCTTATACCGGAGCTTCAGGGGCGTTTGCCCATTCGCGTGGAGCTACAGCCCCTAACGCCCTCAGATTTCAATCGAATCCTCACCGAACCCGATGCATCGCTCGTCGAACAATACATTGCATTGCTTGGCACCGAAGGAATCGAGGTCACCTTCACTGACGAAGCGCTAACCCGCATTGCCGAGTTCGCCTGGCAGGTAAACGAAAATACCGAGAACATCGGTGCACGCAGGTTGCACACCGTCATGGAGCGTTTGATGGACGAGGTGTCGTTTAGCGCGGGCGATACAACCAATGCACTCCATGTCGACACCACTTACGTTAACGACCATTTGGAAAACTTGGTGGTTGATCAAGATCTGTCGCGGTACATCTTGTAGGTGCGTCCATGAACCCCCAATCGATTACATATCACGCAGCCTCAAGAACCCTCGAACTTTGTTATGCCGACGGTTCGGATTCGCTTTTACCTGCCGAGCTACTGCGAGTTTACTCGCCTTCGGCCGAAGTTCGTGGCCACTCCGAGGCAGAACGGACGTTACAAACGGGCAAGAAACACGTCGCCATTGATTCCATGGAATCCGTCGGAAATTACGCGCTACGAATTGTTTTCAGCGATGGACACGACACTGGCATCTACTCATGGGACTACCTCGCCGAATTATCTCATCACAAAGACGAGTACTGGCAGAAATACATTGCCGAACTGCGATCAGCGAACGCGTCAAGATTACCCACAATTCCCGTCGGTCAGTGGAAGCCGGGAGTGGGGTCGTGAATCAGCGTCGCGTGAATTTCGGTCACGATTTCGTCGATCCTGACGAAAAAACCCGTCGCGTAGGAAGTGTTTTTCAAACCGTCGCCAAACGTTACGACGTTATGAACGATGTCATGTCGTTTGGACTCCACAGAATTTTCAAGCGAATTGCAATCGAGACTACCTCATTACGACCGAGATCAAAGGTTCTCGATGTCGCTGGTGGTACTGGCGATCTTTGCGCATTACTAGCGGATGTCGTGGGTCGTGAAGGCCAAGTAATTCTCTTGGACATCAACGAATCAATGACCGATGTTGGTCGCGACAAGCTCATCAATTCAGGATACGCGTGGATTCAGGCGACGGTCGCCGATGCCGAAAAACTACCATTTCTGGACGGCTATTTTGACGCGATCACGATCGCATTCGGGTTGCGTAATATGACGAACAAGGAGCGCGCACTGAGCGAGTGTCATCGAGTCTTGAAGCCTGGCGGAGCGCTCGTGATTCTGGAATTCTCCACGGCCAAAAACCCGTTACTGAAAACCGCCTACAGATTTTATCAACAGTCTTGGCCGATCGCGGGTCAACTGATCGCAGGAAACTCGGCACCGTATCGCTATCTAATCGAATCGATAGACGTACATCCCAACCAGTCAGAACTAAACGCCATGATCAAGGGCGCCGGTTTCGGCGAAGTTCGTTACGAGAATTTACTGGGTGGCGTAGTTGCCATCCATCGAGCCGTAAAATGACCCTCATTGCATCCGCTACTGCCGCCGCGATCGAAACCGCTTTGCGCGCAAAGAACACCCTCGACGACGGTGCCCGAGAAGCCATTGAGAGGCTCAACGAGAAATGCATAGTGATCGAGGCGACCGGATTGAATTTGTCATTTCGTTTTGCCGAGGGTAGAGCAAGAGTCCTCGCGAGCAACGATCCGGACTCGGATTTGAAGGTATACGGTTCGCTCCAAAGAATCTTTGAAATCATGTTGGGGAAACAGGCAGATGGCGTCTCTCTTGAAGGTGATTTGACGCTGCTAGAAGACTTTCGTCGCGTCTTCAAACCAGCGTTAGAGGCGCAACAATTGACGGATCAAATGCGCTCTGCCGCTGAATTAGGCGTTGGCGCGATGCGATCAGCAGTCGACGGTGTCGCGAACGAAGTCGCCCGCCGCACAAACAGTGCTGGCAGCCAAACCGAAATCGACCAACTCAAGACTTCGATCGAAGAATTAACGTCGACCGTAGCGGCGTTACAAAAACGTCTCGAAGAGGCAGAAAAAGATTGATCCCTTTTCGCAGAGGCATACAGATTCTGGCAACGCTGCTGCGGTTTCGACTGGATACGATCCCACGCACATTACAAATAAACCATTGGACACGTTATCTGTTTCCCACGTCATTGCTGCCGCGCCCGCAGAAATCAGAGGCAGCGCGGTGCAGGCTTGCCATCGAGCATCTTGGGCCCGTGTTTATCAAATTTGGACAACTCCTGTCGACGCGAAGGGATCTATTGCCCCTAGAATATGCTGATGAGCTCGCGAGACTCCAAGATCGCGTTCCGCCATTTCCAAGTGCTACGGCTATTTCCACCATCGAAAGTGAGATCGGGAAACCTCTTGCAGACGTATTCGCAAGTTTTACGAGCCGAAGCCTAGCGTCGGCGTCACTTGCGCAGGTCCACGAAGCCACTCTAGTCAGTGGTGAAGAAGTTGTAGTGAAAGTCATACGGCCGGGTATCGCTCGAATCATTAGAAAAGATCTGTCACTCCTCCTCGCGTTGGCAACGCTACTCGAACGTGTTTCTTCGGATGCTCGGCGATTGCAGTTAATACGCATCGTTAAGGACTACGAAAAAACAATCCTGGCCGAACTGGACTTACTGCGTGAATCCGCAAATACAATCAGATTACGTCGCAACTTTGAAACGTCCCCGTTGCTGTACGTACCGAAGGTCTATGACGCTTTATCTTCTTCCAACGTACTTGTCATGGAACGGGTTAACGGCGTCCCAATATCTGACATCGAAACGTTGCGTCAACGCGGAACAGACCTAAAGAAATTAGCCGAACGTGGCGTCGAAACGTTTTTCTCCCAGGTGTTCAACGACAACTTTTTTCATGCTGATATGCATCCAGGGAACATTTTCGTCGATGTCTCTGATCCAGCTGACCCGAGCTATATCGCAGTCGACTGCGCCATCATCGGACAGCTGACCAGAGAGGATCGGAATTATCTCGCACGCAATATCGTCGCTTTTTTTGACGAAGACTACGCTGAGATCGCACTGTCTCTTATACACATCTCCGAGCCCACGACACCGAGG
>CAXDSX010000266.1:0-3430 GCA_963992075.1 uncultured Pseudomonadales bacterium
ATCAGGTTGGGAAACCAATAGATCGTCGGTGTTGACACCAAGGGCCTCAGCATAAACAGGATCCAAAGCATGCTCTGCATCGATAAACGCGCAGGTCCCCCCACCCTTCTGAGCTTCTGCAATAACCTGAAGCGTCAAGGTTGTCTTACCCGACGATTCTGGTCCGTAGATTTCCACCACTCTGCCCCTAGGCAATCCCCCAATACCCAACGCGATGTCCAAACCCAGTGACCCTGTGGATATGGATGGCACCACCGCCTGTTCGCGATCGCCAAGCCGCATCATGGAGCCTTTGCCAAACTGGCGTTCAATTTGGGACAGGGCCGCCGACAATGCGCGGTCCTTATCTGAGTCAGCCATCGTTATCTCCAGCGTTTTCATAGTACTGTATATATAATCAGTACTATGCGCAAGCCGAAATACACCCATTACAAATCGGATTTCAAGGTTTTCCTGATCTATCGTAGGCTAGACCCTGATGAATTCGTCCGTACACACACCGATGATGCAGCAGTACTTGGGGATAAAAGCCGACCACCCCAACGCTCTGTTGTTCTATCGAATGGGCGACTTCTATGAACTCTTTTTCGACGATGCAAAAAAAGCGTCTGAACTCTTAGACATCACGCTCACCACCCGCGGCCAATCAGCTGGACAGCCCATTCCTATGTGCGGTGTCCCGTTTCACGCCGTGGACTCCTATCTCGCTAGGCTGACCGCACGAGGTAAATCGATCGCAATCTGTGAGCAAATTGGCGACCCCGCATCTAGCCGCGGCCCAGTCGAACGAAAAGTACAACGTATCGTCACGCCCGGAACGTTGACCGAAGATGCGCTGATCGATAACAACCGCGAAAGTATTCTCATGGCACTCGTCCCGTCCGACGAAGATAACCTGCCTGCCGGCGTCGCTTGGCTTAACTTGTCCACCAGCGACTATCGAATCGCGGAACCAAAATCTAACCGCGACCTCAATACCCTGCTCGAGCGTGTCCGACCTTCGGAAATTCTTGTTCCCGAGGGCCACGATGTCGACATGCCCAACACAACGGTAACGTCTCTCGAACGAGAGCGGTTCGATAGCATCCTCGGTCAACGAGCACTTCTTGATCAGTTTTCTGTCTCTAGTCTCGACGGATTTGGTGTCGCCGATTGCACCGTTGGCGTCGGCGCCGCAGCGGCAGTGCTCCGCTATGCCCAAGAAGCCCAGTGCCAGTCGTTAGCATTCCTAAAAAGTATCAGCCTGCATGCAGACGATCGTGTCGTCGTCATTGATGGGCCAACCCGACGCAATCTCGAAATTGATACACGACTCGATGGTAGCGGGACCGACAACACCCTATTCGGAGTCATTAACTACTCCGTAACGCCAATGGGAGCCAGACTCTTGCGTGAATGGCTCCATGGACCGCTAACAGACCAAGTTGAAGTGGGCCATCGCCACGACGTCATCGAAGCCATAATTAGTAGTGACTCGAACGAACAATTCAAAGCGTATCTTTCTCACGTCGGTGACATGCACCGGATCATTACGCGCACGGCGCTCGGCACCGCAAGTCCGCGCGACCTAGCGCGATTGCGCGACGGTCTCGCTTCACTTCCAGCGCTCAAGAGTTTGGTGGAAAAACTCCAAGTCCCCGCACTACACGATTCCTTCAAATCTCTACCCGAGGAGACTAAATGGCAAACACGTCTCGCATCTACGCTAATTGAAAGCCCGCCGGCGACGATTCGCGATGGAGGTTGTATTGCACGGGGATTCGACGAGCACCTTGATCAACTGCGCGATCTATCTGAGAACGCAACCGGTTACCTCGAACAACTTGAAGCTAGGGAAAGGGAACGCACGGGCATTAAAACACTTAAGGTAGGCTACAACCGCGTCCACGGTTACTACATCGAAACTAGCAGGGCAGTTACTGGGGATTTGCCCCCCGAATATGTTCGGCGCCAAACCTTGAAGAATGCTGAGCGTTACATTACCCCCGAACTCAAAACCTTCGAGGACGAAGTACTCTCCAGCAAGGCGCGTGCTTTGCAGTACGAAAAGCGCCTTTTTCAAGAACTCGTCGAATTTCTACAAGTTGACGTCGTCGGTCTACGTTCAATCGCCGCATCGATCGCTCGCATCGATGTTCTACAGGCACTGGCATACGCAGCCGAGATTTTAGGTTTAACCCGCCCTGAATTTAGCCCAACGCCTTGTATCGAAATACGGGACGGTCGTCATCCAGTTCTTTCGACAGGTACTACCACTTTCGTTCCTAACTCCATCGAACTCCATGAAGGTCGGCACATGCTTGTCATCACGGGACCTAATATGGGTGGCAAGTCGACCTATATGCGGCAAACCGCGTTGATCACCTTAATGGCGTATTCGGGGTCTTTCGTACCGTCGAGCTTTACCCGATTAGGGCCAATCGATCGAATTTTCACTCGTATCGGCGCATCCGATGACCTGGCTGGCGGCCGCTCAACCTTCATGGTGGAAATGACCGAAGCCGCCAACATACTTCACAATGCGACGAGCCAAAGCTTAGTGTTACTCGACGAAATTGGCCGGGGGACAAGCACGTTTGACGGCCTTGCTCTGGCTTGGGCCATCGCAAATGAGATCGGTTCTCGGATTAAATCCTTCGCCCTCTTTGCTACCCATTATTTTGAACTGACCGCGCTACCCGACGAATTACCGGGAATCGCCAACGTCCACCTCGACGCCGTCGAACACGGTGGGGATGTGGTATTTCTGCACGCAGTGCGCGAGGGCCCTGCATCTCAGAGTTACGGTTTGCAGGTCGCTAAACTCGCCGGGATACCCGAAACGGTATTAGCTGACGCGAAGCAAAAGTTGCATTCCCTTGAAAACACGGCCGCCATTTCGGCCGACGATCAACGCGATCTCTTCGCCCAAACGTCGAGCCATTCGCCGCCAATTGATCCGATTGTCAAGCGTATCCAGTCAATCGACGCAAATAGCTATTCGCCACTTGCGGCGCTGGAGTTGCTTTACGAACTCATAAGCGATGCTAACTCCATAAAAGATTGATCCAAATTCACGGATCATTAGAATACGGCGCGCGGCTGAATTAACCCGCATCCCAGTAGGCTTAAATGGAACTCAACCTATGACCTTTCTCGTTGGCGAAGCATGTATTAAGTGCAAACTCACCGATTGCGTGGAGGTGTGCCCGGTCGATTGTTTCTATGAAGGGCCAAATATGCTCGTTATTCACCCAGATGAATGCATCGACTGCGCTTTGTGCGAGCCAGAATGCCCCGTCGACGCGATATTTTCTGAGGACGAGGTCCCTGAAGATCAAATAGATTTCATGGAGATCAATGCTGAAATGGCCGAAATTCTGTCTCTTATACACATCTGACGCTGCCGACGAATAGAGAGGTGTAGATCTCGGTGGTCGCCGTATCATTA
>CAXDSX010000267.1:0-3420 GCA_963992075.1 uncultured Pseudomonadales bacterium
CCACCTAGATCTACACCTCTCTATTCGTCGGCAGCGTCAGATGTGTATAAGAGACAGATCTCAATCCATCGCGCACAAAAACGCCGCAAATCCCCAAGAAAACCCGATCGATATTGCCCAGACTGTAATCAAAGACCAACAATCTACAATTGCCATCCCAAAACGACATGCGTTTTTCATACGTGACGTATGGCACTTACAAGCGCGCCTAGAAAGAAGAAATCGCCGTTCTATATATCCTTTGCTCGAACATCGCCGCTTCCGTGCTGCATACGATTTTCTCCTGTTACGTGTTAGAAACGCCGAGGTCGAACCAGCGTTGGGCCAATGGTGGACCGAAATACAAACTTTGGACCCCGACGAGCAACAAGACCGAATTAGGGCTTTATCGCCGCACCGAAAAAGACGACGTAGACGACCAAAAAGCGAAAATCCCTAGCCCCGTACCACGAACCAGATCTTCACCTTGAAGACCCTGAATCCCTACCTCATGATAGCCGTGTCACTTTATTGAGTTCTTTGATGACAACGCTGGTGCGCCCCAACATCAACGATCTGCCCCGATACGTTGCCGTCGAGGGACCGATCGGTGCCGGTAAGACAACCCTCGCCACACGCCTAGCCGAGACCTTCAAATATCCGCTGCTTCTGGAACCTGCATCGGATAATCCTTTTCTCGATCGTTTCTATCGCGAGGGTCGAAAGCACGCGCTTCCCACGCAACTGTTTTTCCTTCTGCACCGAGCGGACCAAATCGCCAAGTTAGCAGGTCCCGACTTGCTCGGTCCCACCGTTATTTCCGACTTTCTAATCGAAAAAGATCGACTCTTTGCCGAACTCACGCTCGACAAAAATGAACTGGCCCTTTACGAACAAATATACACAAACCTAATGCTAGATCCCCCGGCGCCGGATCTCGTCATCTACCTTCAGGCGCCCATATCCGTATTGCTTGAGCGAATTCGCGAGCGAGGTATCGCTTCGGAACAACACATAGACAGCGATTATCTCATCACGCTTTCTGATGCGTATACCGACTTTTTCCATTTTTACGATCAAGCGCCTCTGTTGATAGTAAACGCTGAGGAGGCAGACTTTAGCCATAACGACAGCCACTTTGACGCTCTATTGGAGCAAGTCATTCAAATGAACAGCGTTCGTCAATATTTTAATCCTCATCCCACGTTGATTTAGGTCCTTTTGAATGACCCATAAACCCTCAAGCCGGCCCGAAGAAAAAGCTTCTTGGAAACGACTTACTCGACTCGCCAAGACCGTTACTCAAACCCATAACCGCGAACGGGTTAATGAATCCGATCGATTTGACAAATACAGCGTCCGCGTCGGCCCGCTACTCGTGGATTTTTCCAAACAACGAATCGATCGATCGATCGTTGACGACCTTGTGGCTCTAGCGCAGGAATCTCGCGTACCTGAACTCGTAGCCGCTCAAATGGCCGGTGAAGTAGTCAACACCACTGAAAATCGTCCGGCTTTGCACACAGCGCTACGGGGGCCCGCAGGAGAAGAACTTACACCGATAAATCAGGCTATCGAACTTGAACGTAATCGTATGCTCCAATATGCGGAAGCCGTACGCAGCGGCGAAAGAAAAGGATTCACCGGCCGACGTATAACCCACATAGTTCATATTGGCGTAGGTGGCTCTCATCTTGGCTGCGAGCTCGTGTGCACGGTGCTCAACCGTTCGGCGTTAGACATCAGATTTCTTGCCAATATCGACGGCACAGCGACAAATAAGGCTCTGAAGGGATTAAACCCGGAAACAACTTTATTCGTCATCGTTTCCAAAACATTTACCACTCTTGAAACGCTAGCTAATGCTCATGCCGCCCGTTCCTGGTTCCTCGAACGCACTTGTGACGATGGTGCTATCGCTTCACATTTTGTGGCGGTCAGTAACAACGCCGCGGAGATGACGAAATTTGGCATTTCACCTGCAAACCGATTCACGCTGTGGGACTGGGTAGGCGGTCGCTTCTCTTTATGGTCATCGGTTGGTTTGACAATAGCGATCACCATTGGTGCCGCTGAATTCCGCAAGTTCTTGTCGGCGGCCGCCGCCATGGATCAACATTTCCGTAAAGCACCGTTAGCTGAGAATGTCCCCGTAATTCTGGCGCTTCTTACTATCTGGAACACCAATTTTCTTGGCTCTCAATCCCATGCTATTTTGAGTTACGACGCGCGCTTGAAAACCTTTGTTGATTTCGTGCAGCAACTCGAAATGGAAAGCAATGGGAAGAATGCCCATATCGACGGTTCCAGTTGTAATGTCCATACATCGCCGATCATTTGGGGCGGAGAAGAAACCCAGGGCCAGCACGCTTTTCATCAACTATTGCATCAAGGTACTCGAGCTTTTAGCGCGGACTTCATCGCGACTGCAGATCCTGAGCATAATCACACAGATCACCATCGCTGGTTACTTGCAAACTGCTTCAGCCAATCCCAAGTCATGCTCTATGGAAACGCCGGTCAAACGAGCAACTCAATCAACGTTCACGAAATTGTCCGCGGTGATCACCCTACAACAACAATCCTTATCGACAAACTCAATTCGGAAGCGCTGGGGAGTTTGATCGCCCTGTACGAACACAAGGTCGCGTGTCTTGGCATGATTTGGCAGATTAATTCCTTCGATCAATGGGGCGTTGAATTGGGCAAGCATCTCGCACGAGAAATCTATGGTGATCTCGGGTTGCCCATTTCGGAAAACACTGATGGTCCAACCGAAGGCCTCATACGTACCGTTCGTGAAAGAGCCAATAATTCATTCGACGACGGAAACATCTGAAATGTCTACGCTGTATCCCGTTCCAAAGGAAATTGCCAACGACGCTCACATCGATGCAAAGCGGTACCAAGAAATGTACGCCGAATCGATTGATAACCCAGATGCATTTTGGAGTAAGCAGGCGAACGAATTCCTTTCCTGGTATAGATCGTGGGACGAAGTGTCCTCCGCAACGTTCGAAACGGGGCAAGTCTCGTGGTTTCGAAACGCGACGTTGAACGTATGTGTCAACTGCGTCGATCGCCATTTGCCGGAACGAGCGAATCAGATCGCGCTGATTTGGGAGGGTGACGACCCTTCAGTCGAAAAACGAGTTACGTTCCAAGAACTTCACGACGAAGTTTGCCAACTGGCGAACGCACTCAAAGAAAGGGGAGTGTCGAAGGGCGATCGCGTCTGTATATACATGCCGATGGTTCTCGAAGCCGCATACGCGATGCTCGCCTGTGCCCGTCTAGGCGCTATCCATAGCGTCGTTTTCGGTGGATTTTCCCCGCAAGCCCTCAAAGACCGAATACTCGATTCGGACTGCCGTGTACTTATAACTGCCGATGAGGGTATGCGCGGTGGTCGGACCGTGCCACTCAAAGAAAACGCTGAAA
>CAXDSX010000268.1:0-3404 GCA_963992075.1 uncultured Pseudomonadales bacterium
ATCTTATCCGGACGTGATCCCAAAAGAAAAGACCGCCGTTACTTCTAGCAGGTATTCGTTGGGTGTGACTTGAATGAAATAAGGGAAAAGAATTGAAAATACGGAGCAATCCGGTTGACGGAATGTTTTTTTGGACTGGCGTCAAACGTTAGCGTTTTGCAGTGATCTTTAGACACTGACGAAGTTCAGTATCGATGGTGTTTTGGGCACCAACGCACGATCCCAATTTAAACAAGCGCTGGCTAGTAACTGGTCGACTGGGTTTTCCATTGGGACAGGTTGCCCCAATACCTGCAACGCTGTTTGGAGGTTTTGGCGCGGAAAACGATTGTCGATCGCGGTCGCTTCGGAGTGTTTAGATAGCTTTACGCCGCTTGCATGTGTGAAAACGGGGACGTGAGCGTAACTCGGTAGAGGTAGGTTGAGCTTTTCGCGCAAATAAAGTTGTCTCGAAGTGTTGTCCATCAAATCGGCACCTCTGACAATATGGGATACCTCTTCCTTATCGTCATCGACGACAACCGCAATTTGATAGGAGGGTATTCCATCGCGACGCGACACAATGAAGTCGCCAATCGTGCACGAGAGATTTTCAATATAGAGACCTTGGACCAAGTCATTGAATTGATAGGGTTGATCGGGAACGCGGATACGTAGAGAAGAATGGACGTCGTTAGGCCTAGTCGAGTTTCGACACGTCCCCGGGTATCTTATTTTTCCAATCAGCTCCTTTCTCGAGCAATAGCAAGTATAAAGAAGGCCTTGGTTTTCCAGATTCTCAAGAGCGGTTTCGTAAAGGTCTCGGTGGCTACTTTGCCTCACTATCGGGCCGTCCCACTCTAAGCCGTGTTTTTCAAGGGTAGTGAGAATGCGTCTTTCCGCCCCTATAACCACACGTGGCGAATCTAGGTCATCGATCCGAACGTGCCAGGCACCGTTGTTGGAACGCGCATCCAGGTAACTGGCGACAGCAGTGACGAGTGAGCCAAAATGTAGTGGTCCAGAAGGTGTTGGTGCGAATCGACCTACGTATTTGTTTTTTGGCACGGTTATCCGTGCAATTGCCGCTCACGCAGTTCGTCGCGGGATTTGCAATCGATGCATTGGTTGGCCGTTGGGCGCGCTTCTAAACGTCTCAACCCCACTTCCACACCACACGAATCACAATATCCGTAATCTTCGGTTTCGATACGTTCGAGGGTTTGGTCGATTTTTTTTATGAGTTTTCTTTCTCGATCCCGCGTTTTCAATTCAATGCTGAATTCTTCTTCTTGCGCAGCTCTGTCCGTGGGATCGGGGAAATTGGTAGCCTCATCCTGCATATGAATCATGGTTCGGTCCACCTCTCCCATGAGGTCTTCTCGCCAATGTATAAGTATCTGATGAAAGTGTTTTAACTGAAGGTCGGACATGTAGGTTTCATTGTTTGCCGCTACATATGGCGAAAAATTCCGGAAAGGCGATTCCAAAGGGTTGTGCTTCAACACTTTCGCAGTAGTACGAGCTTTTTTCGCCGTGGACTTTCTCGCATTCGTCTTCGGTTTGACCTTGGAGCTGATTGTTTTAGCTTTGCGTGCCGGGACGGCTTTCGATCGGGTAGATTTCTTCGTCTTCTGCCCGATCTTCGGCTCGGTACCTTTCGTTGGAAGATTGGACGATTTAGTTTTCTTCCTTGAGCGGGATGCGACGCTTCCTTTGGCGGCCTTAACCTTCGGTTTAGTGGGGTTCTTCTTGTTGGACTTTGCTGCAGAAGACTTTTTGTCTGCCATCTTGACTTCGTATCCTTGTGCCCGAAATGGGGTCACTCCAGAGCAGGCCGCGTAAACTATCAAAACAGTTGCGGGAAAACCATACGGTAATGCGAAGTTTTTCGCCCGCCTTGGTTCCTACACGACACGGATTAGCTGAGGACGATCTATTGAAACACGCTCCTTCGAAATGGGCTCATCGTCAACCTCCATTTAAAGTCATGGAGGTTCTTAAAAGGGCTAGAGCAATGGAACGCGAAGGTCGTCGAGTAATTCATTTTGAAGTTGGCGAACCTGAATTTCCGACACCTTTGGCTATTGTGAAAGCGGGTAAGCAAGCCCTTGATGATGGGCACACCGGATATAGCGAAGCTCTTGGTATCCTGGAGCTTCGCATCGCGATTGCCGATGATTACCGGTCCCGTTTTGGAATTAATGTCGATCCAAGCCGTGTAGCGGTGACCTCAGGTGCGAGTGGTGCCCTCAATCTTCTTTTCTCGGTGCTGTTGAATCCAGGCGACCGCGTTTTGTTGCCGGATCCCGGTTATCCATGCAATGAAGCGTTTGTACGTCTGGTTGGTGGAGAGCCAATACGGATGCCTGTCGATGAACGTACCGGATTCCAACCCACAGCAAAGATAGTGAGTGAACACTGGACGGCTAAAACTGTTGGCGTGGTTCTGGCGACGCCGTCAAATCCGACGGGTGCAATGATTCAGAAGGCTCAACTTTCGGCAATTAACGAGTTCGTCGCGGAACGAGGGGGTTTCGTGATGGTCGATGAGATCTATCAGGGCCTTGTTTACGAACCAGATGTGACTGAGGTTGCTAGTAGCAGCCTTGGTATCGAACCCACTTTGATCGTCGTCAATAGTTTTTCCAAGTACTTCGGGATGACGGGTTGGCGCTTAGGATGGTGCGTAGTACCGGACGGTCTAGTCGAGCCGCTTGAACGAGCCGCTCAAAACCTTTATATCGCGCCGCCAACCGTCGCTCAATACGCCGCATTAGCTGCATATTCGAATGAGGGATTTCGCGTGTTGGAGGAACGGCGTGTGCTACTTCAACAACGCCGAGACCTCATGCACCGTGGTCTCATCGACGCTGGGCTCGAGATTCCATTAATGCCGCGAGGAGCTATTTATATCTACGCAAATATGAGTTCATTGGGCACCGACGCAGAAACTTTTAGTGCACGATTAATAGACGACTATCAGGTCGGGGTCACGCCGGGAACCGACTTCGGTTCGTACCGTGCTCTGGACCACGTCAGGTTCGCGTTCACGGCGGATGAACAAAACATTCGCGAAGGGACCGAGAAAGTCAGCCATGCCGTTCGACGATTCCAGAATGAAGTTTGATCCACCGCTTCGGAGTGGAGTGTTGATTCGCCGATACAAACGGTTTCTCGCGGATGTCGAAATTGAGGGACAACCCGAAACCATTCATTGTGCCAACACTGGCGCGATGCTTGGTTGTTCTGAACCGGGTAGTCGCGTCTGGTTTTCTACTTCTAACAATGCCAAGCGAAAATACCGGCATTCATTGGAGATCGTTGAGACAGCTAAATCGCACCTTGCACTGTCTCTTATACACATCTGACGCTGCCGAAGAATAGAGAGGTGTAGATCTCGGTGGTCGCCGTATCATTAAAAA
>CAXDSX010000269.1:0-3394 GCA_963992075.1 uncultured Pseudomonadales bacterium
AATGATACGGCGACCACCGAGATCTACACCTCTCTATTCGTCGGCAGCGTCAGATGTGTATAAGAGACAGGCATAGCCTTGTCCCCAGATCTAACAATGAAAATGTTGGAGAAACGTCACGGTCGCACCGATCTGCTGGCACACGCTCAACGCAACGAATCCGTCCAGGAAAAGGCCCGCGAGTACGATCAACAAGCAAGTCGAGGAGAGTCCACACCGATCTACCAATTTGGAGAGGGCGTTCTCGAGGGCCAGGATATAGACCTTACCGATACGACAATCCAAATTCCCGGATTTGAGCATCCAATTGAACTAAACGTGCCCAATGCCTTTTCTGACATGACCGATTGATCGTATGGATTAATTCAGATCACTTGACGGCGTATTCCCGATATCTTTGATCCGGTCGGCAATGCGTTCCGCAATCGGCCTCGATGGGGCATGCTCTAAAGCGCTGTTCAGCTCCCTCAACACCATATCTCGATCACCAAAACGCATCCATACATCTGCCCGTTCAATATAGAGTCCATAGTGTTCGGGAACCAGCATCAGCTGATAATCCGAGAGTTCAAGCGCTCGTAAGTAATCGCCCGACGACTGTAGAATCGAGCGCACATTGTTGAGCATTCGAAGTACGATATCGATTGGACTAGCAACTGCAAACGCTTGATTTGGGTCCAGATTATTGTCGGTCAACCATTCCCTCGATGCTTCGATCGAGGTGACTTTCAGTTCGAAGGGATCCACCAATTCATCCGCGACCGTGAGCAAGAAATGTCTAGGAAAATTTACCCCTTCCGTTGAGAGACCTATTCGCCGAGCGACACCCGCGATAACCATGGCAAGCGAAATGGGAATTCCGCGCTTCGAACGCAACACGCTATCCAACCGACTGTTGTTAACGGCGTAATAGTTTCGGCCTGCCCCCTGGAAACCCAACCGTCGTAGTTCATCACAAATATGCCCAGCATCCCCGGGGCCAAAATCTGCGGCAAGCCGGTCCAATTCCCGACGCGCCCAGTCCACCTCGGCGTCCTTGTCGATGATACTGGCAACAATCAACGCGCCCTCAACGGCATCTTCCGGACGGTCAATAAACGATGCCAGCTCGGCTGCGAACGGTAGGCTAATCAATCCAGCAATAATCCAGTCACTTTGACAAGGATCATACGAGCCGATGGACACGTCGGACAATAGACAACAGCGATTTAGGCTTTTGCTCCGTGCTCGCGAGTCGATGAAAACTGAACTTCGGGCCATCGTTCTTGTGTTAATTCGAGGTTAGCCCGAGACGTAGCAAGAAACGTCAAGAATCCGCCAGCGTCGAGCGCTAGTTGGTCTAAATTCTTGGCGCGAAATTCAGTGAGTTTAGTCTCGTCGTCAGACATCACCCAACGAGCTGTATGGACAGAACTCTGATCATATAGACAATCCGCTCGGTACTCCTCTTGCAAGCGGTAGGCGACCAGATCGAACTGCAACGCCCCTACAGCGCCAACAACGATGCCGTTTCCCGAAAGAGGCATAAAGGCTTGCGTCGCGCCCTCTTCAGAAAGCTCGCGAATCCCCTTCTCCAGCTGCTTTGACCTTAATGGATCCCGTGCTCGAACTCGACGAAACAACTCGGGCGCAAAGTTGGGGATCCCTTCAAAAACAATTGGTTCTCCTTCGCTAAACGAATCGCCAATCTGAATCGAGCCGTGATTGTGAAGACCAATAATATCTCCAGCGTATGCTTCGTCGACTTTTACGCGATCACCGGCCATGAATGTGACCGCATCGGTGATTTTTGTTTGCCGTCCCACGCGAACATGATTCATACGCATGCCATGTCGATAGCGACCGGAGCAAACCCTCATAAACGCTATGCGATCACGATGACGTGGGTCCATATTGGCCTGAATCTTGAATACAAAGCCCGTGAACTTGTCCTCGGATGGTTCTACCGTCCTCGCGCTTGCCCGGCGGGATCCGGGTGTGGGGCCAATATCGACGAACATTTCCAACATATGTCGAACGCCGTAATTGCCAAGCGCGGTACCAAAAAATACCGGAGAGCGGCGTCCCTCTACAAAATCTTGCAGATCGAATTCGTGACTTGCGCCCTTCACCAACTCAATTTGTTCCGCAAAAGGTTCGTGCTCTTCACCGAGCCAATCTTTCGCCGCAATCGAGTTCAGCCCCTGAATACTGTCATATTCGTGTACCCGATCCCCATAACCTGTTTCGTAGCAATCGAAGCGATCTTCGAGGAGGTGGTAACAACCCCTAAATTCACGGCCCATTCCTACCGGCCAGGTGATCGGCGCACATTCAATCTGCAGAACATCCTCAATCTCGTCCATCAATTCGATCGGATCACGAATCGCTCGATCAAGTTTATTAATGAACGTAAGTATCGGCGTATCGCGCAAACGGCATACCTCTAACAACTTGATGGTCCGCGGTTCAACCCCCTTGGCCCCATCAATCACCATCAGTGCCGAATCAACGGCGGTGAGGGTTCGGTATGTATCTTCCGAAAAATCCTCGTGTCCGGGCGTATCTAAGAGATTCACAATTTTTTCGCCGTAACTGAACTGCATCACAGAAGTCGTTACTGAAATGCCGCGCTCTTGTTCCATCGCCATCCAATCTGACCTTGCATGCCGATCCGACTTTCGTGATTTGATCGTGCCGGCCAATTGAATGGCATTACCTAGCAGTAAAAGCTTCTCGGTCACTGTGGTTTTACCCGCATCCGGGTGGGAGATGATGGCGAACGTTCTACGCCGGCAGTATGGGTCTTGACCGTTCATTGCGACGTGGACAAGACGCAGCCCGAGGGATCTCGACACTGCTTAGCGGTTACTCGCGGCATCAGGTTCAGGGATTACTTGCCATCGAGTGTCAAAGCGAGCACAAGACCGTCCTCTCGTCCGCTGAACGCCGGGTAATAACCCTTGCGAACACCTACCTGGCGAAAACCCACTGAGTCGTATAAGGCGCGCGCGATACCGTTCGATGGGCGAACTTCTAGAAACATTTTGGTAGCTCGTTGTGCTTTAGCACGATCAACCAAAAAAAGTACGATCTCGCGTCCAAACCCGCATCCATGCAACCGATTCCTGACGCAGACATTCAACAGGTGAGCTTCATCACCGCTTACTTGCAAAATGCCATATCCAACGATCCGGTCCCGCCCCTCACGATCTCCTAGCTCTATAGCCCAGCATTCGTATGGGGCCGCCAAGCAGTCCTCAAATGTTCCTCGTGACCACGGAAATTCATAGGATTGAGTCTCGATCTTCATCACGGTCTCGAGATCGACGCAACCCATTGCGCGAAATCTTATCGAGACAATACTAGAAACTGCTTGCATAATTAAAATTTTTCAGTATCTCTACATCGAACC
>CAXDSX010000270.1:0-3381 GCA_963992075.1 uncultured Pseudomonadales bacterium
GGCCTCACAATCATCGCATGCGCGGGAGTCCTGGTCGGAACGCAACTAACGCTTGGGTTTACATGGAGAAAAGTGGTCGAGAAGACGGGGATGTGGATACATCGCGCGGTTCGCGTTTCTGTGAGGATTGTAAACGAATGCATCCACGCTTTTGGCCACGGATTTAACTACCTAAAACGTTTTAAGATCGCTCGTTTTACCGCTCGCCGGTCTGGTCCTGCGGTGCGTCGTCCACGCATCAAAAGTGCCGCTAAAGCGAAGATTGCTGCCAAGAAGTCGGTGGCGAAAATTAAGCCTGCTCCTAAACCAAAAACCGAGTCACAACGTCGATTATTCGATCTAAAAACGACCAACGAAATGCCGGATCTCGATCTGCTTGAAGATCAGGAGACGGAATCGGGAAACGGTTATTCAAGTGAAGCGCTAGATGCATTAGGAAAACAGCTTGAGTTGAAGCTTCTAGATTTCGGTGTTGAGGCAGAAGTAGTCTCGGTACTTCCGGGTCCAGTGATCACGCGATTCGAAGTCCAACCGGCTGCGGGCGTTAAAGTCAGCAAGATCAGTGCTTTGGCAAAGGACCTGGCTCGTTCTCTAGCGGTCATCAGTGTGCGTATTGTCGAAGTCATCCCGGGGAAATCGGTGGTGGGTATTGAGATACCCAACGAAATCAGGGAAGTCGTTCGACTGAAGGACGTCCTGGGATCGAAAACCTATCAAGACTCGACGTCGGTTTTGACGCTTGCATTAGGTAAAGACATCGCCGGTGACGCCGTGCTAACGGACTTGGGAAAAATGCCGCATTTGTTGGTCGCGGGAACCACAGGATCCGGTAAATCCGTGGGTATTAACGCCATGCTGCTAAGCATGCTTTATAAAGCCTCGCCTGAAGAAGTACGTCTTATTTTGGTTGACCCGAAGATGTTAGAGCTCGCGGTCTACGAAGGCATTCCGCATCTTTTGACGCCCGTCGTCACTGACATGAAGGAGGCATCGCAGTCGCTTAACTGGTGTATTCGCGAAATGGATCGGCGCTATCAACTTATGGCAGCGTTGGGGGTAAGGAATCTTGCTGGGTACAACCGCCGGATCGTCGAAGCCGAGAAACTGAACCGACCGATTCTCGATCCCTTTTGGCCAGAAGACGCTTTGGAACCGGCTAAGGCCCTTGAGAAACTGCCTTTGATTGTGGTGGTAATCGACGAATTTGCTGACATGATCATGCTTGTCGGTAAGAAAGTAGAGCAGCTGATTGCTCGAATAGCACAGAAGGCGCGAGCGGCCGGTATCCATTTGATTCTTGCGACACAACGCCCAAGCGTCGATGTCATCACCGGCTTGATTAAGGCCAACATACCGACCCGGATCAGCTTTCAAGTATCCAGCAAAGTTGATTCCCGCACTATTTTGGACCAAGGCGGTGCAGAACAATTGTTGGGCCACGGGGATTTGCTATTTCTACCATCGGGTGCTGGCGTACCCATACGCGTGCACGGGGCTTTCGTCTCCGATGACGAAGTCCATAGCGTCGTTTCGGATTGGAAAGAACGAGGCGAGCCCGATTACCTTGACGACGTTCTTACAGTAAGCAATGGCTCGGTAGCGGGTGAGATTACGCTAACCGGTGATACTGAAAACGATGAACCGCTTTATGACGAAGCGGTTGCCTACGTGGTCGAATCCAGACGTGCGTCGATTTCTTCGGTGCAACGAAAATTGCGGATCGGGTATAACCGAGCGGCTCGATTGATCGAAGCGATGGAAGAAGCGGGGGTGGTATCCGCCATGAACAGTAACGGTAGTCGCGAAGTTTTAGCCCCGAACCACGACGCGTAATCGTTTGAAACGAAACGTTGCGTTAGCGCTTTGTTTGTTGGGGTTGCTCGGGCATTCGGAAGAGTACGATACGGCATCAAGAAAACTGATCGAGTTACTCGTCAGTGTTCCGAATTACGCTGCGGAATTCGAACAATCGACCCGAGACGAGCGCGGCAAATCGAGGCACACTCAGCTCGGTAGGGTGGTTTTTTCTCGAAGCCACGGCTTTCGATGGCAGATTGACGAACCGTTTTCGCAGGTGATGGTTGCCAAACACGATGCACTATACGTCCACGATCTGGATCTCGAGCAGCTAACCGTCACAGACTTACGCGATCTTCCGGATTCCGCGTTTTCTCTTTTGCTCATGAATGCCTCAGAAGAAAGCCTTGCACGATTCGTTGTTGAACGGAGTCCTGCCGCAGATGACTCGGGAGCGGTTGGGTACCTTCTAGAGCCAAAGGACGACAAATCGGTCTTTCAGCAATTACGGATTTACTTCGTTGAAGGAGTTATGACTCGAATCGAAGTGGTCGACCATTTTGGTCACCAAACCGACGTGTTATTCCGTAATCCAAAGACAAACCAAGTGGTAGAATTGAGCGAATTCGAAATCGTGGTGCCCCAAGGTACCGACGTAATAGGCGATGTCACAAACCGAGATCCCTCTGGGTGACGTAACCGCAAACCAAGCGATGCCATTGGCCGCAAGGATGCGCCCGTCTGATTTGAAAGATTTTGAAGGCCAACGACACCTATTGGATCCCGGACGACCTCTGGCCGAGTTGGCAGACGCCGGCATTGTTCATTCAATGATTCTTTGGGGGCCGCCAGGAACCGGCAAAACGACGTTAGCGAAACTGTTGGTAGAGGCCGCGAGTGCTCGGTGGATTTCGATGTCAGCAGTGCTGGCTGGCGTTAAAGATGTACGTCGTGCAATAGACGACGCGGAACTCCACGCAGACCGGCAGACGGTGCTATTTGTGGATGAAGTCCATCGGTTCAACAAAGCGCAGCAGGACGCATTCCTGCCTCATGTGGAGAAAGGTACGATCACGTTGATCGGTGCGACGACGGAGAACCCGTCGTTTGAAGTCAACGCGGCGCTGCTTTCAAGATCGCGCGTATATGTACTAAAGCCCCTAGGCGTGGATGACATTCGGACGATCGTTCTGCGCGCGTGTTCCGATCATTTGGGGGGTATCGAAATCAGCGAGGGGGCCGTTGAATTTCTGTGTCGCTATGCAGACGGCGATGCGCGCCGAGCGCTCAATACGCTAGAAATCTCGTTACAACTTGCGGGCGATGAAATCGGGGTCGAAGCCGTTACTGAAGCGACGGGAGAGAACTACCGACGTTTCGACAAAGGCGGCGAGGTGTTCTACGACCAGATATCGGCACTTCACAAGGCCGTTCGAGGGAGTTCACCTGACGCCTCGTTGTATTGGTTTACGCGTATGCTCGACGGAGGATGTGATCCGCTGTACATCGCGAGACGACTTGTCCGTATGGCGTCGGAGGACATTGGCAATGCGGATCCACGCGCATTGTCCCTCTGTCTCGATG
>CAXDSX010000271.1:0-3379 GCA_963992075.1 uncultured Pseudomonadales bacterium
CCTCTCTATTCGTCGGCAGCGTCAGATGTGTATAAGAGACAGAGCTAGATCCGATCTCCGATACCGCCGGCTCTGGATTTAGATCCCGGGCCAGCGGAATCTAGTGAGCTAGGCAATCGCACCTTCTTCAACAAGAGACTCGATTCGCGACCCATCGATCTCGAAACTCGCGAGCACGTCGCGGCTGTCCTGACCCGGGTCCGGCGCCGCACGATCAAACGCTTCGGGATGCGTATGACGCGACAGATTAATGGGCGACCGTATCAACTGAACGTCGCCGAGATCCGGATGTGGAGCAGGCACTTGCATGCCCAAGAACTCGGCCTGCGGATTATCGAAGCCTTCTTTAATATCGTTAATCGGACCGCAAGGCACGCCTGCAGCATTAAGTTTTTCAACTAGTTCACGCGTGTTCAACGACGCGATGGCGGACTCCATATCAATTTTGAGTTGCTGTTTATTGCGAATACGATCGCGAGGTGAGCCGTACTCCTCCCGATGACGCAAATCATCATCCGCTATCGCATCAAGAAAGCTCACCCACATACGCTCCGTTGGCGCCGCGATATTCACGAATCCGTCGGCGCACGCAAAGGTTCCCATCGGGTAAGCCGTCGGGTGATCGTTGCCCTGCTGAGCCGGAATATCCCCAAGCATCGTGTACCTCGCACCCTGAAAGTCGAGCTTCGACAGCATCGATTCAAGCAAGGAGGTGTGAACCCACTGACCTTTTCCCGTTCGCTCGCGTTCCAACAAGGCAAGCAAAATACCCTGGCCAAGAAACATACCGGCCGCGGTATCACTAATCGCAATGCCCACACGCATAGGACCCCGGCCCGGTTCGCCCGTGATCGACATGAGACCGCTCATTCCCTGAACAATCTGGTCAACGCCAGGTCGTTCACTGTACGGCCCTTCTTGACCAAAACCGGAGATGCTTGCGTAGATGACGCGCTTATTGACGGCCCGAACCGACTCGTAATCAATTCGCAACCGATGTTTCACGTCCGCACGGAAGTTCTCGACGATGATGTCGGCTCGTTTCGTTAGATCCAGGAATAAAGCGTGGCCAGTCTCTTTTTTAAGATCAATGCATAAGCCACGTTTGTTCCGATGTAGGTTTTGCTCGTCCGGGCCCCGTCGGGTCCCAGTGATCGATCCAGCAGTCGCCGGTGGTTCGATCTTGATAACATCGGCACCCCAGTCAGCGAGTAGCCGTACGGCCGTCGGTCCTGCTCGAGCGATAGTTAAATCGAGAACCTTGTAACCCGATAGCGGTAACGCATCCATTTATTGCGATCCTTAAAAGTTGTCACGATGGTGAATCAGACCCGCCGATGCAACCGCTAGGCCACACGACCCAAAACGACTTCGTTGCCTCGACTGGGGACTGACGGAACGTTCTGCGAAAGAATGAGGGAGCAGGCGGCAAATGCCGCTCCAATCAAAAAGACGAGGCTTGGCGATGTGATCCAAATAATCCCGAAGACCGCCGGGATGATCACGGCCGCGATGTGATTGATCGTAAAAGAAACCCCGGCCGTCGATGCAATATCGGCAGGATCGGCTATCTTCTGAAAGTATGTTTTGATCGCGATCGCGAGTGCAAAGAACATATGGTCAACGACATAGAGTCCCGCCGCTACGTAGCCATTGTCCACAAACGCATACGCAGTGAAGACGAGAATCAGGCCCGTGTATTCAAACGTTAACGCATGCTTTTCCCCGATACGCCCAATCAGTGCACCAATACGCTCAGCAAACAGCCAATTAAACAGATGATTCACTAGGAATAGAGCCGCGATGTTGCTCGCGCTATAACCGAACTTTTCGACCATGAGGAAACCGGCGAATACGACAAATATCTGTCGTCGAGCCCCTGAAAAAAAAGTTAATCCGTAATACAGCCAATAACGTCTCCGGAGTACTAGGGTTTTTCGCTGGACAGTCTTCGACTCAAAGTGAGGAAAGCCGCGCCATAGGACAACGGCAAGCGTGACGGCAAGACCTCCCGCGAGAAGATAAATCCAAACGTAATCAAGTGCTGCAATGTCCAACAAGATCCATAAAACGCCGTAGGCGAGCAAAGACGTTAATGACCCGACCGAGATCAATCGCCCGAGAATTCGTGGAGCTTCCTCCATCGACAACCACTGCAGGGACAACGACTGCTTAATTGTCTCCATGTAATGAAAGCCAACGGACATCAGTACCGCCGAAAAATACAAGCCGTACTCCGACGGAAAAAATCCAGTCAATGCGATTCCAAGTCCGAATATAGCCAGAGCCATCACGGCGAAGGTTTGCTCCTTAAGCAACAGCAAGACGAACACAGTTGTGAATGCGAGGAATCCGGGAATTTCCCGAAGGCTCTGAAGTATCCCGATTTCAACACCAGTAAATGCGGCTTTTTCTATCGCGAAGTTGTTAAGCAATGCACTCCATGCGGAGAAACCTAACGGCATTGCAATGCTTGCAATCACAAGAAAGGTAACCGGCGTTTGCCAATGTCGTTGCATCAAATGGCGCATGACTAGCGAAGGCGTGACAACGTGCTAGATTACACCATCGTCGGAAAGACCTCTGAATCCAACGGGTTCAGATGGGAAGGCTCTCGTTCATGCCGAGAAAAATGTACACCTGCACCTGGGCTCCCACGGTCTTTGGAGGACAGCAAGTAACGGGCGCAGAAAAATCGGGGTCGGCTTTTCCCGGGCACGACGCGTTACAGCAGTACGTTGTGCCCCGGGTACAAAAAATCGAAGAACTCGGCCTCTCTCACCTCCTCATCGCTCAACGTTGGTGGGGCAGCGGTAAAGAAATGGAAAGCTCCTCGCTTGATTGTCTCGCCATGACCGCTTTCCTCGCGGGGCAAACCAATCGAATCCATCTGGTCACCGCCATTCACCCTGGTTTCTTCGAGGCGACCGCTATCGCCAAATGGGGAGCCACCATGGAATGGTTGTCGGGTGGCCGTTGGGCAATCAACGTCACCAGCGGCTGGAATCTAAAAGAATTCGACATGTACGGCATCGACGCACTCGAACATGATCAACGTTACGAGCGCTCAAGTGAGTTTATCGACGTGTTACGGGGGGCCTGGACAGAGTCTCCGTTCAACTATCACGGCAAGTTTTATGACTGCAACGAGCTGCAACTGGAACCACCTCCTTCAACGCCTATCGAGATATTTCAAGGCGGCCAGTCAGACGCATCAATCCAGATGGCGGCTGCCAAATCGGATTGGATGTTTCTTAATGGAGGATCGCTGGAGCGTATCGAAAGCGTTATCCAAAAGGTACGTCGAGCCACGAAATCGACTGGCCGAACAGTTCGCTTCGCCCTCTATGCGGCACCCATGTGCCGCGATACCGACGAA
>CAXDSX010000272.1:0-3377 GCA_963992075.1 uncultured Pseudomonadales bacterium
ATGATACGGCGACCACCGAGATCTACACCTCTCTATTCGTCGGCAGCGTCAGATGTGTATAAGAGACAGACCCTGGCGTTCCACGCGCCAAAATCGAAGCTTCAACGTCATCCGAGATCGGAACTTTTCGCATATGAACATTCAGTATTTGTTCGCGCCCCCGAATATCCGGCAACGACACAACGACCTGCCGATCGAAACGCCCCGGCCTCAATAGCGCGGGATCAAGTACGTCGGGCCTATTTGTGGCTGCTATAACAATGACGCCATTATTGGGCTCAAATCCATCCATCTCGACCAGCAGCTGATTAAGCGTTTGTTCTCGCTCATCGTGGCCGCCACCTAAGCCGGCACCGCGATGGCGACCTACTGCGTCGATTTCATCAATAAAAATGATGCACGGGGCCTGTTTCTTCGCCTGTTCAAACATATCGCGCACCCGAGAGGCACCAACACCGACGAACATCTCCACAAAATCCGAGCCTGATATAGTAAAAAAGGGGACTTTAGCTTCGCCGGCTATTGCCTTTGCAAGCAGGGTCTTCCCCGTTCCCGGTGGACCGACCATGAGCGTACCGCGAGGAATACGGCCACCCAATCGCTGAAACTTCCCTGGGTCCATGAGAAATTCAACTAGTTCCTGCACATCTTCTTTAGCTTCGTCCACGCCCGCAACATCAGCGAAAGTAGTCTTAACTTGATCTTCCGATAGCAAACGAGCCTTACTTTTGCCAAAAGCCATAGGTCCGCCGCGACCACCAACACCACCCTGCATTTGCCTCATGAAAAGCATGAAGACAGCGATAATAATGAGGATAGGAAAGCTGGCAATCAGTAGCTGAGCCCAAAAACCTTCGGTTTCTGCTTCCTTCCCCACGATCTCGACGTCATGTTCCATTAAATCGTCTAACAGTTTCGGGTCTTGCGCCGGGATGATGACCTTAAAACGAGAAGTATCCTTTCGATGCACTGTTAAGATTTCATTCTGACCATCAAATTCGACCTTTCGAATCTCGTTACGGTTTACCTGTTCAACAAAATCGGAGTAGCTGACTTCCTGTGGCTCGCTCACCCCACTAAAATTGTTAAACACAGTCAGAAGGACCGCGGCGATAATTAGCCAAAGCAGGAGATTTTTTCCCATATCGTTCAAAGACTTATCCTCCCAGCACGCAGTACCAGGACGCCACTTTTCGGGCTCAATAGACTACACCAGGCAAGTAGCCCCGGCTATCAACCAATATATGGGCGGAATGCGAGTTTACAAGTGATAGATTCTTCCGCGACGGATAAAACCCATGAGGTTTCGTTCTTACTACTTCAACATATAGTTTTGACGGACATTTGCAGGTCATGGAAAAACAAGCGCTAAAGGCCATCGCACATCATCTCAATCCAATCGTAACCATTGGTAACCTGGGACTATCAACTAGCGTCATTGCCGAATTGAACCGCGCGATTTCAGACCATGAATTGATCAAAGTACGGTTGAACATTGTAGATCGAAAATTGAGAGTCGAATGCGTCAAGGAAGTCTCACGATTGCTGAACGCAAAGATTGTTCAGCAAGTAGGGAAGGTTGTCGTTCTTTATCGTCCTAACGAGGAAACTCGGCCCGCTCTCTCAAACATCACCCGATTTGGGCAGTAGCCACAAGAATTCTGCTTTCAAAGGTGCTCAATCTCATCGATTTCGTATTCACGGTCACCATCGGGTGACTTTACGACTACGGTATCGCCAAGATTTTTACCAACCATCGCCCTCGCCATCGGAGCTAACACCGAGATCTTATCTTCTTTAATGTCAGCCTCATCCTCTCCGACAATTTTATACCGGACTTCTTGATCACTCCGTCGTGAAACCAAAGATACCGTACAGCCAAATACAACTTTCCCGCTCGGGTTGATTTTCGTCACGTCAATGACTTGAGCATCGCTCAGTTTGGCTTCAATCTCTTGAATCCGCCCTTCTGAAAAACCCTGTTGCTCTTTAGCGGCGTGATATTCGGCATTCTCGCGCAAGTCTCCATGCTCTCGGGCTTCAGCAATCGCACGAGTTACAGACGGCCGCACAACGCTTTTGAGATGTGTCAATTCTTCCCTCAGTTTAGCTGCACCCTCGACGGTCATGGGCGTACTCACGCTTACGATCCTCGCTGTATTTCCTGAAGGTTTCTAACCCGACTACTGTTACCGTGTCGCATAGCAGCGCACAAAGCTTCTGCCCCCGCGAGAGTGGTGGTGTAGCACACTTTGTGCCGTAGAGCGAGACGTCGAATGACCGCCGAGTCAAGGATCGCTTGGCGACCTTCCGTAGTATTCACAATTAGTCTTGGTGCATCGTTCTTGATGAGGTCGGTTACGTCCGGTCGGCCTTCCCGAACCTTATTGACTACCGCAGAATTTATGCCAGCGTCTCTTATGGTTTTTGCAGTTCCCTTTGTTCCAATAATATTAAATCCCAAACCGGTTAGTTCCTTAGCGATTGCCGCCACATAGGGCTGATCCGATTTCTTGACGCTCATGAACGCCAGCCCGCCGTTTGGCAACATTTCACCCGCTGCTAACGTAGCCTTGGCAAAAGCCTCCCCAAACGAGTCACCAATCCCCATCACCTCCCCGGTTGACTTCATTTCTGGCCCGAGTATCGGATCGACGCCAGGGAATTTGGTAAAGGGGAATACGGATTCCTTAACAGCGTAGTGAACGGGAACAATTTCTTCGGTAAAACCCTGAGTTTCCAAGCTTTGGCCAGCCATACAACGGGCTGCGATTTTGGCTAACGAGATTCCAATCGATTTTGAAACAAATGGCACAGTACGCGACGCCCTTGGGTTGACCTCTAGCACGTAAACCTTTTCTTCTTGGACCGCCATTTGAACGTTCATCAATCCGATAACACCTAGTTCCAACGCTAGGGATTTCACCTGATTTCGTATTTCGTTTTGAATGTTGACATCGAGTCGATAAGGGGGAAGAGAGCACGCCGAATCACCGGAATGAATCCCAGCCTGTTCGATATGCTGCATGATCGCCCCGATTACAACCCGTTCCCCGTCACATACCGCGTCTACATCGACCTCCACCGCTTGATCCAAGAATCGATCAAGAAGCACGGGTGAGGCATTCGATACCTGGAACGCGGAATCCATATATCGCTCTAAATCTTGCTGACCGTATACGATCTCCATAGCTCGACCGCCTAACACATATGACGGCCGAACAATGATTGGGTAGCCGATCTCATTTGCGGCTTGCACTGCGCTGCTTGGTTCATCGACGGTTCGGTTTGAAGGTTGCCGTAACGCAACCTTCTCGATCAATCCTTGAAACCGTTCTCGATCTTCGGCTCGGTCTATCGCGTCCGCAGTCGTACCG
>CAXDSX010000273.1:0-3359 GCA_963992075.1 uncultured Pseudomonadales bacterium
TTTTTTTCAAGCAGAAGACGGCATACGAGAGCAGCCTCGGTCTCGTGGGCTCGGAGATGTGTATAAGAGACAGGTGATATCTAACACGTTTGGCGACGTTTTTTGGGCTCGTCGAGTTGGTGGTGACGATGCATGGCAATTTCCGCAAGGAGGAATGCAGCCGAACGAAACGCCCGAAGAAACGTTATATCGAGAACTGTTTGAAGAAGTGGGATTGATGCCGACATCGGTCAAAGTATTAGCGGAGACGAGAAATTGGCTTCGTTATCGGCTACCTAAACGGTTCCGACGCTACAACTCGAATTCACGCTTTCGCGGGCAAAAGCAGAAGTGGTACTTGCTTCAGCTGGTAGGGGACGAGAATGAGATTTCGATGAACCGTTCCGATAAGCCGGAATTCGATGCTTGGCGTTGGGTTAGTTATTGGTATCCGGTTACTGAGATCGTTGCGTTTAAGCAGGAGGTTTATCGTCAGGCGCTGCGTGAGCTCGCGCCAGCCCTACAAATTGGGGACAGCTAAGTGCTCGACGCCCTTCGACAAATCATTCGCGATGTAGATACCGCTCCAAGTTTCGAGTACGCGTTGGGGATAATCGTGGCGCGTGTTTGTTTAATACTTGGTACTGAAGTTTGTTGCATCTACGTTTTTGACAAAATCACGGGAGACTTGAAACTAATTGAAAATGAAGGGTTTCATAGAGGCGCGATTGGCAACGTGTCGCTTTCCCCAGGGGAGGGTGTTGTTGGTTTAGTCGCTGAACGCGGTGAACCGCTGAACATCGAGAATGTGTCGGAACATCCGAAGTATCGGTACTTTTCGGAGCTTGGGGAAGAGCCCTTTTCTGCCTTTCTGGGCGTTCCAGTGATTCATAACCGGCGCGTGCAAGGCGTCATCACGGTGCAACAAAGGGAAGGTCGACGGTTCGAGGAGGAAGAGGAAGCGTTTTTGACCACGCTTGCGGCTCAGTTGGCGAATATCGTTGCGCGGGCCGAGGCAACCGGAAACGTTTCGGCCATCTTGAATGCGGATTACGTCGCGGCTGATGTGCGGTATGAGGGGATCGCAGGAGCGCCAGGAATTGCTATCGGCACCGCCGTCGTGATTAACCCCTTAGCAAATCTCGATCGTGTACCGAACAAGGAGGTTGACGACATTGCGGCCGAGTTGGACAGCTTTGATCACGCTATCGACTCGGTCCGGGTAGACATTGAGGAGGCTAATCAATCGTTGTCGCATCAATTACCCACCGAGGAACAGGCGTTATTTTCCGCCTACTTGCACATGCTGGACGATTCCGCAATCGCAGGCGAAGTTCGCACGGAAATTCGTCGAGGAAATTGGGCACAAGGTGCACTCCGAGCGGTGGTCCTTAGGCACGTCGCGAAACTTCAACAAGTTGAAAACTCTTATATCCGCGAAAGAGTTGCTGATATCCACGAATTGGGGCAACGCGTGTTGGCACATTTACAGGACGTTCAGCGGGACACGTTTTCATTTCCCGATCAAGCCATTTTGATAGGAGAGGAAGTAACCGCTGCGATGGTTTCGGACGTACCGGCCGGTCGATTGAAAGGCGTAGTGTCGATTCGAGGATCTAGCAATTCACACACAGCGATTTTGGCACGGGCACTTAACGTTCCCGCTGTCATGGGCGCTGTAGACTTGTCCTTATACGACATCGACAATCAGACTGTTGTTGTGGATGGCTTTTATGGCGAGTTGGTGGGCAATCCTACCGATCACGTGATTGATCGTTATCGCGAGTTAATGGTTGAGGAAGCCGAGTTCTATAGGGAGCTCGAGTCTATAAAGAACTGCCCGAGTGAAACCGTTGACGGGCATCGATTAAATCTATGGGTGAATATCGGTCTAGTTAGCGAAATCACAAGATCCTTAGATCGTGGTGCTGAGGGCGTCGGACTTTTTCGAACCGAGATCCCGTTCGCTTCTCGAGATCGTTTCCCAACGGAGGAAGAACAGCGGGTTATCTATCGGGAGCACTTAGAAGCTTTTAACCCTCGCCCAGTCACCATGCGGACGCTCGACATTGGAGGTGACAAAGGCTTGCCGTATTTTCCCATCGAAGAAGACAACCCGTTTCTTGGCTGGCGAGGCATCCGGGTGACGCTAGACCATCCGGAGATTTTTTTAGTCCAGGTTCGGGCGATGATTAAGGCAAGTGTGGGCCTAGAGTCGGACCTTCGAATCATGCTCCCAATGGTCACCGATCGGCACGAGGTTGCAGAAGCGAAATCACTTGTTTTGAGGGCCTACCGTGAGGTCCGCGAGGAGATCTACGACGTGAGGTTGCCGCAGATTGGCGTCATGATCGAGGTGCCGGCGGTAATTCATCAGGCACGGCTTATAGCTCGCGAGGTCGATTTTCTTGCCGTTGGATCCAACGACCTCACCCAATACATGTTGGCGGTGGATCGCAATAATCCTCGAGTTGCAAACCTCTACCAAGAAATGCATCCATCGGTCTTACATGCGTTGCGGGAGCTGGCCAAGGCAGCCCATGCGGAACAAAAAGGAATCGGCATATGCGGCGAATTCGCAGGAACTCCGGAGGGTGCGGTCCTTTGCGTGGCGATGGGATATGACGTTTTATCAATGAATGCGGCGAATTTGCCAAAGGTAAAGTGGGTGATTCGAAATGTTTCGATGCGGGACTGCCGACGGATTTTTGCACATGTTCGACGAATGGACGATGCCGAGGAAATACTCGATTTTATCCGCGATCAGCTCATTGGGGCAGGATTGGAAAGGGCGATTCCACATCACGAAACACCGAGCGGCGTTCTATAACGCAATCTATTTCTGGCTGAATACGGATTAGACGACACGGGAAAGCCCGCCATCCATATTGATCGCACAACCGGTCAGGTATGACGCCTTTTCGGATGCCAGAAATAAGGCCACGTCGGCAACTTCACTTGCCTCTCCCATACGACCCATTGGCAGACGCTCACCGGCGTCGGCCATGAATTGTTCGATGGACGTCGAACGATCGCTGGCCTCGTACGCACGTTGAATCTGGTCTGACTTGATATGCCCAATGAGTAACGCGTTCACGAGTATATTGTGGGACGCGAGTTCACCGGCTAGAACCTTGGTTAATGCCATTCCCGCCGCCCGACTCACCGAAGTCGGTGCAGAACCGGGTGGAGGGGCTTTTGCCGCTGTGTTCAACACATTAATAATTCGTCCCGAGCGTTTGGTGATCATGTCAGGGATTACGAGGCGGGCGAGACGTACAGCAGCGAAGAGTTTTAGGTCGAGATCTCCTTGCCAAATCTCATCGGCCTGTCTCTTATACACATCTCCGAGCCCACGAGACCGAGGCTGATCTCGTATG
>CAXDSX010000274.1:0-3355 GCA_963992075.1 uncultured Pseudomonadales bacterium
GTATTGTCAGGAACAGAAAAATAACATTCGTTGTAACTCGATACATCCTGGCAGTATATCAACGCCTATGGTGCACAATGCTCTTGAGACTCTTACTGGTATCAAATTAATGGAACAGGATGACCCTGAAGCTACACGCAAAGCTATGGGGATTGGAGAGCCTCTAGACGTTGCGAACATGGTATTGTTTCTTGCTTCCGAAGAATCTAAACACATCAACGGGGCTGAGCTGGTAATCGATAACGGCGCCACGGTTGGTCTGATGTCGCGATGAGCGTCACGGGTTTGGTCCACATCAACGTTAATTGTTCAAATTTTGATCGTTCGTTGAGTTTCTATGAACTACTCGGATTTCAGAAATTAGTCGATGTCCCTGCAAGGAATACGGACGAGGTCGCCGCTGCGGTAGGTATGCCACCGTACAACGTTAAAGGCGCGTTACTGATTTTAAAGGCCGCGAAAACGCCGTTGGTAATCGATTTACTTGAGTGGCTGGATCCTAACGATGGTAGCCCGCCCTACGAACATCTATATCACCTAGGTATTGCCCGTATAGCTCTCGCGACCGACGATCTTGATGCCGATGTTGAATTTCTCAAGTTGAACGGAGTTGAATTTCTGTCGGAACCTGCAACAGTACAGTTGGCCGACAGCCCGGCAACCCGCTTCGTCTGCTTTAAGGATCCCGACGGAACGATCTTGGAACTTGTTGAAGGAACATGATATGACGACTGCTTCTGCGCGTATTCGCGCAAACCTCAATCACCCGTTAATTGACGGCGATTCACACATCCTTGAGTACACTCCCGTGTTGATGGATTACATCAAGGAGAGTGGCGGTGAGGATGCCGTCACCGACTTCCGCTCTAATATGCGTGGCGGGTATACGGGCCCTGGTTGGTACCAAATGAACTGGGACGAGAGACGCGATAACCGTTCAATCCGGGCGCCTTGGTGGAAATTTCCGACGAAGAACACGTTGGATCGTTGCACCGCAATGCTGCCGAAACTCTATCACTCAAGAATGGATGATTTTGGCTTGGACTATGCCGTTCTTTATCCGACCACGGGTCTAGGGTTCCATAGTGTGATTGACGATGCATATCGGCAACTCGCCTGCCATGCATACAACGAATACGCGGCGGCGGCCTATGCTGAATTCGCGGATCGCATGACGGTAGCGGCGGTGATTCCATTGCACACGCCCGAAGAGGGTATCCGGGAACTTGAACATGCTCATGCGTTGGGATTGAAAGTAGCGATGATCCCCTCGTTCGTCCGTCGGCCGGTGCCGCGGGTGGCCCGAGAGTATCCCGAACTAGCAAACCAGGTGTTTTGGCTCGATAACCTATCGATTGATAGTGAACATGATTACGACCCGTTTTGGGCAAGGTGCATTGAACTAGGATTCCCGGTGGCAGGGCATTCCGGCGGCATGGGGTTTCATGATCGGAGCTCAATTTCCAATTACATGCACAACCACATGGGCCACTTTGCGGCAGCCGGAGAGGTTCTTGCAAAAGGACTGTTGATGAGCGGCGTCACGCACCGGTATCCAAACTTGCGGGTGGCATTACTGGAGGGTGGGGCGGTTAACGGCACGCGATTGTATGGTGACATTGTCGGACGGTGGAATAAGCGTAATCCCTCAGGTCTCGAAAATCTAAATCCCGCGAACATCGACCTCAAGAAAGCACACGAATTATTTGAACGTTACGGCGATGACCGCACACTCGCGAAGCTTGAACAGCTCCCCAGTACATTAGGCGTCGGGGATCACGATATACCCCAGGACGTGCGCGACGATTTTGATGCCATGGGCGTGGCCAAAGTGGAGGATATTCGGGATCGTTTCATCCCAAATTTCTATTTCGGGTGTGAATCCGACGACCCCCTAGCGTGCACAGCGTTCAATCGAAAGGCCAATCCGTTGGGTGAACAAGTTCGAGCCATCATGAGCTTCGATCTTGGACATTGGGATGTGCTTGATATGGGACACGCAGCGGCCGAAGCGTACGAACAATTGGAGCATGAGCTGATTACCGAAGAAGATTTCCGTAATTTTGCCTTCAGTTTTTCTGTGCAGTTGTATGCCGGAACAAATTCCGATTTTTTTAAGGGTACTCGAATAGCGGACGAAGTCAGCGCTGAGTTAGCAGCCTCTGGTCCTTGAGCGAAACGCGGTTATTGATGCCGTACGCCCTGATCGGTGAATCGTAGTCGTGGATCTTATCGGGCCTGACCTTTCGATCGGTATGAAGCTATCGTCCCGGACAGTTACGATTACGGTGTAAATGAGGGTGGCTTGCGGGCCGGCGATAGCGTTTCGACTGTCAAGGCGAGGTTCAATAATTTCTGTTCGCTCCAACTTTCAGCTAAGAACTCGATAGCAATGGGCATTTGATTTGGACCAAATCCTGCGGGGACTGAAATCGCCGGAAGTCCCGAATTGGCAGCTAACTGGCAGTTGAAGTGCGTATGAGGTTGGCCAATTTCTGCCGCTTCTCGAGTTGCGGTGGGATAAACAAGGGCGTCGAGACGATGTTCATGCATGAGCGTTAGTAGCGCCCCTCGAATCGTCCTACGTTGGGCGCGTTGTCGCAAATAGTCGAGATCCGATTCATGCGCTGGTCCCAGAAGTGGTCGGAGTAAACTAGCAACGTTGGTGACGATGCGCGGATCGTCCAACAACGATTTGAGAGAAGAAAACCCGAGCGACGGATTGGCTGCTAAATATGCCGTCATGTCGTTCCTAAAGTCGACCTCCGAGACAAAAAAAGGCGTTCCGGAAAGGCTTTTGTTTAGTCGCGGGCTAGGGAGTTCAATAACGTCAGCTCCCTGAGCTTCCAGAATAGCGAGCAACGCTTTGACGCGATTGCCGAGTTCAATTTCTTCAAGGTCGGTACCGAACCAATCCTCGAGAAGCCCCAAGCGAAGCGTCGATGGATCAAGCGTTGACAGCGCCTCGTGGTAACTCTCGGGAATTTTTCCCACGGAAGCGGTTGTTTGTGGATCGCTCGCATCAAATCCAACAGTAACGTCCAAGACGATTGCTAGATCTCCTACGCTTCTCGCCAACGGACCACCAATGTCTTGTGTACTCGACAACGGTACGATTCCGGATCGGCTACTGAGGCCTTGAGTTCCCCTAAGACCAACGAGGTTGTTATGCGCCGACGGTACCCGGATCGAGCCGCAGGTATCACTCCCCATGCCAACGGCCGCGAAATTGGCAGCGACAGCCGCCCCGGTTCCGCCACTCGACCCGCCCGGATGACGCGTCGGTCCGTATGGATTCTTGGTCTGTCTCTTATACACATCTCCGAGCCCACGAGACCGAGGCTGATCTCGTATG
>CAXDSX010000275.1:0-3330 GCA_963992075.1 uncultured Pseudomonadales bacterium
ACCACCGAGATCTACACCTCTCTATTCGTCGGCAGCGTCAGATGTGTATAAGAGACAGGTGTGAAACCACGTACAAAGATCGAGCGGGTAAGTACCAGGGCCAAACCGGCGTTACGATGCCGAAAACCTGATTTAGGGTCTTTAACGACCAGTCGTATAAACTCTATGCGAGTTCTGCGTGTTTCGGCCCGATAACTAGATGGTGTTGTTTAACCGGTGCATCTAACGGCCCGACTCGTCCGATCACGGTTGCGTCATTCTCAAATTGAACGAGTATTTTGTCGACGTTTCCGGGACGGCAAGCGATGACGAAACCAATACCGCAATTGAAAGTTCGAAGCATCTCCAGTTCGTCGATTTCACCTTGTTCTTGTAGCCAGTCGAATACGTGTGGCCGTTCCCATGCACGGCAATCGATGTCGGCCACCAGGGAATTTGCCAACATGCGAGGGATGTTTTCGACAAGCCCACCGCCAGTTATATGGGAGAGCCCGGTAACTAAGGGCGTGATGGGTAAAACGGAAGACGCATATATCCGGGTTGGAGCCATCAGTTGACTCAACAAATCGTCGTCTAATGGGTCAAAGTCGGCGATAGCACGCCGAATTAGAGAGAAACCGTTGGAGTGTGGACCTGAAGAAGTGAGGCCGATGAGAACGTCCCCTTCGGCGACTAGGTCGCCAGTAATTACTTCGCTTCGTTCGACGATGCCAACGCAAAATCCGGCTAAGTCATAATCATGACCCTGGTAGAAGCCGGGCATTTCTGCGGTTTCGCCGCCAACTAACGCGCATCCAGCGATTTTGCACCCGTGTGCGATCCCAACGATGACCCGTTCGGCGATGTCAACGTCCAGCTTGCCGCTGGCAAAATAGTCCAAAAACAGGAAAGGCTCAGCCCCCACAGCGAGAACGTCGTTAGCGCACATGGCGACTAAGTCTTGGCCGACACCGTCATGCATACCGTGGGCAACGGCGAGTGCGAGTTTTGTCCCGACACCGTCTGTTCCGGTTACGAGTAGGGGTTCTCGATATTTCTCGGGCAGGCTTGCTAGTGCGGCGAAACCACCGATGCCCTCAAGTAACTCGGGTCGGTGAGTCTGTTTGGCCGTGGCCTTGATTCGTTCAACGAGTTTGTTTCCAGCATCGATGTTGACGCCTGCTTGGCGGTATGTGAGACCCAACGTGTCGTCCCTTGCTCAAGCGTGGAAAGATCTGCGAGTTTATCAAACATTTTCGCTACACTGCTTGTGTCTAGCGCCCGATACAACGGCTTTTGTGAAGAGGCTTCTTCTAGTCCTGGTTCTGACGTGTTTGTGTCCTGAGATACGGGCTGATGTGGTTGATTGGCTTTATGACGTTGAAGTTCCGGTTGCAACGCAGTCGTCTTCGGACACCCAAGCGGCGGCTGCGCGGGCGTTTGCTACTGTATTGACGCGAATAACGGGTCTGGAGGACATTCCCCGCAATCCAATGGTTGCGGCAGCGCTAAGAAATCCGGAACGCTTTTACGCTCGGTACCGATTTGTACAGAGGCCGAGTGGTGTCGACGGTGCGGTTGATCACCACACAACACTTGAAATCGGTTTTGACCCCCGTGCAGTACAAGACCTTGTTCGGAGCGCGGCACTCCCTCTTTGGAGTGCAAATAGGCCTCGAGTTCTAGCTTGGATTGTTATGGATGCAGCTGCTACCCGCATTGCGACCAACCGCGACAGTAGTGAATGGGTGAGAACGATTGAAGCTCGAGGTCGTGATCGAGGAGTACCGATGCAGTTACCCCTTATGGATCTAGAGGATCGTGAGCGTATTTCTGATTCGACGATCTTAGGGGGGTTTTCGGAGCAAATATTGCGAGCAAGCGAACGATATGGGACTCAGTACATCCTAGTAGCGAGAATATGGATGGATAACGGAGGGCTTTGGCGGGGTACTGGTAGTTTAATGTTTGAGGGAAGACAAGCGGATTTCGCTTATGAGGGAGAGACGAGAGACTTGGTAGGGACGAAGCTAATAGACGCAGTCGCGGACGAACTAGTACAACGATTCGTCGTTTTTGGGTTGCATACGGCGGGCATCAATATTTGGGTTTCGGGGATAACCGCGATCAGTGATTACGGCTCGTTGCTGAGGTATTTGCAGTCGCTAGAATTCATTGATCGAGTCGATGTAGCTGAGGTTTCTATCGATCAAATTCGAGTCGTTGTACACACTCGGTCTACGTTACGTCGACTCTCTGAACTGCTGTACTCGGACGGGGTTATTGCCAAGGATACGAGTGAGAAATCTGCGTTTGACCTGAATCGGTATGTCTGGCGAGGTGAACGTTGATTCACCACTTACCAAACGTAATCACGTTGGTACGGTTCGTCCTTATTTTCCCGACGGCATGGTTTATATGGAACGGGAATTACGCTGAAGCCTTGATACTTATGTTGATAGCTGGCTTGTCGGATGGACTGGATGGCGCGTTGGCTCGGGGATACCGGTGGACAAGTAAATTTGGCGAAATGGCCGATCCATTAGCCGACAAAGTCTTGGTGGGCGTCGTCTTTGTTTTGCTCACAATACAAGGGCATATACCTTTCTGGGTTGCTCTGATCGTTATTGGGCGTGACCTGGTAATAGTGTGCGGTGCGCTGACGTTTCGTCAGCTATTTGGCGCGCTAGAAATCGACCCGACCCTTGTAAGCAAGATCAATACGGGGCTTCAGGTAACTGTCTTGGTACTAACGTTGATCGATCTCTCCGAGATGGAGTATTTGGCTGACCTCGCAGGGTTGTTGGTCGATCCAGTAGGGATGTGGTTGGTGGCTGGCTTTTCTCTAGTATCTGGACTCGATTACGTAGTTACTTGGAGTCGTCGCGCTATAAGCGAATGGCGTAGCTCTAATGCCAATTGAATCAGGGAGGAGTGTGGAGTGCACGGCCAACTTCCTCTGAAATTTCCTCTCCGTAAAGAATTTACTTTGGATCGATTTCGGGTGGGGCTAAATCAAGAGTTGATCGAAACCGCCACTTCTGACGAATGTGTTTGGATTTATGGAGAGGCTCGTGTCGGGAAAACACACGTAGCCCAAGCGGTCTGTCGGTATCGCGAGCAAGCAGTTTTTCTTCCGGGGAAATCCGTATCTCCCGATGACGTAAATCTCGATAGCTACGGCGCATACCGACACGTGGTTATCGACGATATCGATTGTTGGTTAGGACGTCGAGAATTCGAGGAACAGCTCTTTTCGCTTATTGAAACTCGCTATGTGCTGTCTCTTATACACATCTGACGCTGCCGACGAATAGAGAGGTGTAGATCTCGGTGGTCGCCGTATCATTA
>CAXDSX010000276.1:0-3299 GCA_963992075.1 uncultured Pseudomonadales bacterium
GCACACGCACTTCCTGTTCGCGCCCGCCCGTAATTCGAACTTCTGCGACTCCCGGGAGTTGTTCGAGCCCCGGCGCTACTTGACGTCGAGCTAATCGTCGTAATTCTGCAAGGTCGGGTTGGCCACTGGGTGCACTCAAGCCAAACATAAGGACCGGCGCTTGGCGCGGATCAAACCGACGCACCAACACTTCGTCGACGGCGGGATCCGATGCCATCGGACCGACTGCTTTTTGTATATCGACCACGCCCAAATCGAGATTCGTGTCCCAATCAAAAACGACGGTCGCCACTAACTTCCCCGTCCGGCCGACTTGGGAAATCTCTCGAATGCCGCGAACCGTAAACAAGCGTTGCTCGAGTTGCTCTCCGTAGATACGTTCCATCTCGGTCGGAGGACGATCACCGCTACGAATGGATATCGCCACGGTTGGGCGCTGTAAGTCAGGAAGTAAATCGACCGGGAGTTGTTGGTACGCGAGCCAACCGACGAGAGCCATCGCAAACGCCATCACCGTGACCGCAACGGGCCGTTGCGTCGCCAGCCGTGCCGCGGATTCCGCTGAATTCAAGAGCCTGTTACTCGGACACGCGCCTCGTCGGTAAGGGTTTCAAGACCGCGGATAACCACGCGCTCTCCCGGGGATACGCCGTCAACCACCTCGATCCAATCGTCGTTACCGAGACCCAACGAAACTTCCTGACGCCGCGCGCGTTGACCGTCAATGACGAAAACCACATCACGACCCGCTCGTTCCGTCACCGCGTCGCGGGGAACAACCGCCACGTCTTGGTGACTATCGGTCACAATAGTTGCCTGAATGAACATGCCGGGTCGGAGCAATTCATCTCCATTGTCCACCTCAACTTCCGCGCGGAACGTGTGGGTCGTCGCGTCCATCGCGGGCGACAACCGCAAGACCTTGCCCGTAATCATGGTGTTTTCGAACGCGTAATGTTCGATACGAACAGGCTGCCCCGGGCGGACCCGCGCAAGTTCCGGACCGACCAGATCGATATCCGCGATGAGGTTATCAATTGGCGCGATTCGGGCGACTTCGAATCCTTGCGTTACTTTCTGACCATCGGCGACCGGCTGGTTGTTGGCGTCCCTCGCCAACTGCAGCACAACTCCCGCAATCGGCGTTGTCAACCGCGTCTTTTCCAACGTGCGTTTACTGGTTTCGAAGTTGTGCAGTGCATCTTCGTAAGTTGCGCGAGCACGGAACAGATCTTCCTCTGCGATCAAACGCCGGTCGAAAAGCTGCTGACGACGATTCAATTCCTCCTCGGACGCTTCGAGATGCCGCTGGGTCGCTTCAAGGCGAGCGGCTAATCGGGCATCTTCACCGGTGATCTCGGCGACCAACCCATTCTTTTCGACGTGAGTACCTTCGGCAATTCGCTCGCCAGATTCGAGTCGCACCAGACGCAGGAAACCAGGTGTCTCCACGGTGAGCACTACGCTCTCCCGAGGCCGGAGCGTACCGGTCGTGACAATGGTGTCTTCGACGGCATCGGTCATAACATCGCTCACCTCAACCGGAATGCGAAACTCGACCGGCGGAGGGCTCGAAGTCTCACCGCACGCGCCTACCAATAGGATCAGCAAACCGACGGTCATAGATTTAACGACAAACTTCATCGGTCCATCCTTGCGCTCAAGCGGGGGTTGGCGGACTTTATCTGATTCACCGGCATCCAGCGAATGGCGTCGACGATCACGGATTCGCCTTCGGTCGCATCACTGATGCTTAAACGCACCGTGCCAGCAGTAAGGTCAAACGTCCCTAAGTCGTTCCAGCCTCGTTCGGCAGCTGAGGCATCGAATTCGACTGGCCGTACGCGGTTTTCGGTCAACAACGTTACGTCGTATTGGCCCAATTCCGATCCGGAGTCCCCAGTCAATCTTGCCATCCGCTCACGTTTGGCATTGTCTTTGCCTCGCTTGCGCATCTTTCCGCCAACGAAAGGCGAGTGGTAAGCGAGTTCCCACAACCCGGCTCGCGGTAACGTTGCGGTGAAGATCGCGCGACGGTTACCACTACCCGCCGCAATTCTGGCATAGGTCCGCCGGTACTTGCCCCAGCTCCGTGGCTCGTTACTGTCACGCGTCCACATACCAAATCCTCTGCCGGCGCCAAAAAGATCCGGCAAAACCGGAAGTCCCTGATCCATTTCCAAGGCCGTAGAGCTCGGACCCATCGAGAGCATGACGCTCGTGGCACCGTCATCGTCGGACTCCACTTGGAACTGAAAGTTGCTCAGTTGATCACTGTCGTCGTACTCGGTCGCAAAACCTGGGTCTAAATCATCAACGATAATCGATTGCTCGAACGGATCAGCCGCCCACTCGCTAGGTCTTGTCCCAAGAAACGGGGCCGCAAAGGATCGTTGTTCAAAATCGATGTCCGGGATATCCAGACGTAACGCTTTTCGATTCAACGCCAAATACGGCTCAAGCCATATTTCAAGGGGAGGGTCACGACTTAGCAGGCCCACTTCCACCGATTGATGACCGGTAAGGCGGAAAGGTTCGGTCTTGTTCCATGTAGGGGTCCAATCCCGAGACCATCTTTTCCTGTTACCGCTCATGTAGCGCACGTGGAATAAGCCGGGTGCGGACTCATCATTACGGACGTGAAATCGAGTTTGGTACTGGGCATTGGGATTGTCGTTTTCGGCGAGTCGCTCCGCAACCACGTTCGAGACAAGAAATCCCGGCAAGGCCGCCTCATTCAACCAATCACCGATGAGGGGTTCAATGTCGACGCCGACGTCCTTCGATGCCTGCACGAACTGATCCGCGTTAAAGTAACCACCCCGGTACCGGTCGACCAACACTGCCAATAACTTAGCGATCCGTTGACGACCCAATCCGTCATACAGTACGTCGGCGACCGCGCCGCCTTTTAACGCCATCACGTTCAGAACCTGTGCTGGATCATCCGAGGGGTCGAGTTCAGCGAGGGATGACGCAAGAGCCCGGTCCCACACGGCCGGACGTTGCACGGTATTCGCGATGATCGAATCGATAATTTCACCGCTATCCCCTTGAATCATGTCCGACATTGTTCCCATCATGGTGACGCCTATCTGGCTGTCGAATTCGTGTGCCGAAAAATAACCTCGTTTACCGGTAATGAGCCGGTTGAAGAGCTCATCGAGAACGTAGTTAAGCGCGATTGCACCCTGGCCCGTTGCGCTCGTTTGGTATGCAACAAAATTACGTGATGCACCCAGAAAAATGTTCCCGCCGGTGAAATCGTTGTCGAAAAAGCGCTCGATCAGGTCACGTTT
>CAXDSX010000277.1:0-3283 GCA_963992075.1 uncultured Pseudomonadales bacterium
TAATGATACGGCGACCACCGAGATCTACACCTCTCTATTCGTCGGCAGCGTCAGATGTGTATAAGAGACAGGATTTTTCTACACGATTCGGGCAGATTGGCAACAGGAGAATATTGATGGGGATCGCTACCGTATTGGCGGTTCGGTTGTTTGGCGACCCACCGACCGAATGACGATGTCGCTTGATGGTCGTTACACCACACAAGATGGTTGGCTCTTGCACCGCGGTGGGTCGGCATTCGCTACCTATGGTGCTAATCAATGGTCGCCGTCCTTGGGTTTTGATTACTTTGTCAATGCTAAGCAACACCTTCGTCTCGCCGTACAGTGGGTGGCTATACGAGCAAAGGAAAATCGTCGATACGAATTGTTGGTGCCTGGTGCTCCTTTGACGGTTGTTACGGACCCAGTTGGAGATGAAACTTCGGATTTCTCGATCTCGCGATTAAGCGTCCAGCTCCGGTATCGTTGGGAGATTGCGCCACTGTCCGACCTTTTTGTGGTTTACACCCAAAATGCCTCGTTACCGAGCTCTACCCATGGGCTAGGATTTGCGTCGATGTTTTCAGAGACACTTGATAATCCCCTAGCGGAACAGTTGGTCGTTAAATTGCGCTACCGCTTCGGTTCCTGAACTTGGTCGTGATGCTATATTGCTGATATGCCGGTGTTGACCCTGACAGAGAGGAAAAGATTCCTGGAGGAGCCGGGGATTCTTATGCGGATCGGAGTAGTTCGTGATGATGGTTCGCCGCTGGTAACGCCTATCTGGTTTTTGTACGAGGCGCACTCCATCTATTTTACGCCCCGGGCCCAATCGGACTGGTTTAGGAGTCTTCAACGCGACGCGCAAATCTGTTTGTGTATTGACGAACAGGCGTTGCCGTATCGCAAAGTCGTTGTTGAAGGCAGTGCAGAGCTACTACATGATCTTGGCGAGGATGATGAGTGGCGCGATTTATACCGAAAAATTGCTGGGCGATACGTTCCCCAGGATGCCGCGGAGGCATACGTCCAAAGTACCATCGATCAGGAGCGAGCACTGTTTCGTGTGGTGCTCGAGCGGTCCACGACACGCACGTGGCGCATGCCACTCGACGGCGAGCCCGAAACCGGGATCTGGCACGAACGCTACTACGCCCCCGGCACCCATTACGCGGATTTGTCTCAGTGATACTTGAGCCAGGGACGTGGATGGGTCGAGGGTCCTATCGTCCTACCGACGAAACCATTGGTACTAACTTCGAAGCCACCCTGGTCATTCAAGAAGATGACCAGGGCGTGCTCATTGATACTGCGATTACGGTTCAATCCGGACGGCAACTGGAGTGGGGTATTTGGATTGTTCCTGACGAGTATGGGACCTATTCGATCACTGCGCGCGGAACGACTCTCAACGCGTCGGGTATTGGCAAGATGGAAAGCGTGCCGCATATCGGCATGCTATGGACCGAGGATGGAGAAGCATATATTGCGTTCGCCATTTTCGCTCTTCGAGATTCTCACGGCATCAGAGGATTCGTACGTGAGTCGGCGAGTACGCTCACTTGGGAACTAGCTTTGCAGCCTCAACAACAAGCGGTGACGGGAGGCAACGTCGTTTCCTTTGCGCCTCGCCGCCGCCGGTAACATTGACGGATCGGATTCGGTTAACTGTTGACGATAATTGCTTTGCCGATCACTTTGCGTTCTGTGATCAGGTTTAGGGCCTCGGCGGTTCTCTCGAGCGGAAGTCGATGGGAAATGTACGGGCGGATGCGATCACTAGCCAACCACTGCATTAAGATTTCTTGATTACGTTGTGACCAGGCGGGATCGTTGCGTGCGAGTCCCCCGATGGTGAAACCGATGAGTTCTGCATCCTTGATCAAGAGGTGATTTGTTTTGGCGAGAGCCGGTCGACCACCGGTAAACCCGACAATCAGGATGCGGCCGAACGGAGCGATACACCGCATCGACTCGTCAAAGACATCTCCGCCGACAGGGTCATAAATTACATCAGCGCCCTTACCCCCTGTCAGTTCTTTGACCTTTTCACGGAACCCGTTTGAATAGTTGATGAGATGATCCGCGCCAACCTCACCGACGACCTCGAGCTTATCGTCGCTTCCGGCCGTTGCGATAACAGTAGCGCCCATAAGTTTGCCGACGTCAACGGCTGCAAGACCAACACCGCCAGCTGCTCCGTGCACAAGGAGGGTCTCGCCTGGTGCGAGACGTCCGCGCTGCATTGCATAAAAAGCCGTGGCGTAATTGCTTCTGAAAGAAGCAGCTAATTCAAGAACTGTACCTTTGGGAATGACAGTTGCTCTTCGTGCCTCGACGACGATTTCTTCGACACATCCCGCAGACACGAGCACGGCGTCACCCACCGAAAAGCTGTTTACGTTGTCTCCGATTTCTGTCACCCGTCCAGCTCCTTCGCCGCCAATGATGAAGGGGAGCGTGGGTTGGACTTGATACTCACCCTTCGACATGAGCACGTCGGTGAATGAAACGCCCCGAGCTTCAATTGCCACTTTGATTTCTTCTGGACCAGGAGGTCCGGGCTCGGCGACCTCGCGCAAGACGAGTGCATCTGGCCCGTCGAGTTTTTCGCAAAAGACGGCTTTCATGGGCTTGAGACTAACACGGGTGTTTGCGACCGCGGCTAGAAAGCTTTCACCAGAAAGGCAGTCACATTGAGTTGGCACGAATACGGACGCGAGGATACGATGTCGGAAAATAACGCTGTATTCCTTTGCCCCGATGGCTCAGCTGGATAGCGCGGCCCCCTCCTAAGGGGCAGGTCGAAGGTTCGAATCCTTCTCGGGGCGCCAAATAAAATATATATATTGCAACAGTTTATAAGATAAAGTGAATGTAGTACGTGATAAACGGCTTTCGGTCGTGTGAGCTGATTAACTAAGCCGACATGTTTAGTCGTTTGAATGTACCAACGGAGGGTACGGGAGGTATTTAGTTTCATTGACGGCCGTAATGACGCTGTCGTTTACTGCTTTTGACGACACCGGCTCGGTGCTGGCGGAGATGGTGAAATGACGGCTTCTCTTGAGTGGACGACGCCTCGAGACGGGCCGGTTAACCGATGTCGTTTGCACCGCAAGAAATTGGAGCGGGTCATCGGGCAAAACGGCATACGCGTCCTTATGTTTCTGTGTGGGACACCATTCATGTGTGAGGAAATACAAAGCGGCATTCGGATGCACGAGAAGCTGTCTCTTATACACATCTGACGCTGCCGACGAATAGAGAGGTGTAGATCTCGGTGGTCGCCGTATCA
>CAXDSX010000278.1:0-3270 GCA_963992075.1 uncultured Pseudomonadales bacterium
CGACCACCGAGATCTACACCTCTCTATTCGTCGGCAGCGTCAGATGTGTATAAGAGACAGGTGTAGGAGTGTTGCTTGGACGACGCATTTTCGGTGATCAGATCGAAAATCTTTCGAGCGGAAAATATCAGATTAGCGGAACCTTGAAAGATCCCCAGGCGGAGTTTGTAAGTATTTTTACGAGTGATATGAGTACCTCTAGCCCTTCACACGCGAATTGAACAAAACTACGGGTGATCATTAAGAACGTAATTCTCGTGTATTTTCCGGATCTTAGTCGGCAAGCCGAGTTTGGGTGCTAATCCAATCTCGAAAAATAGACCTCAGGAATACTTCAGTTTAAAAGTTTCGGCTTTTGTAACTGGATCATTCGGTGAGCTCATCGGAGAAAATTGAACAACTTAACTGCAATTCGCTAACGACGTAGTTATCGTGTCGAAGTTTGCCTCCTGGGTGCGCTAGGTTTGTGGGTCAGTTTGGCGAAGAGCTCTATCTCGCGAAAGAGTTCGATGTGAGGGCTAGATGTGAACAATTTGTTCTTGAAGGACATCGTCAGGTCGTAAGATTAAGTCGTATTATTCAGCTTCTCCAAACCGGTCAGCGACTAACGATAGCAGGGCTTGAAGGGCTTCGTCCTCATCCTCGCCATCCACCCTTAGAGTAAGGACCTTACCTTTGTCAGCCGACAGGGTCAGAAGATTCAAAATACCTTTTGCGTTGACTAACTCTCCGCCTCGAATACCAATTTCGATGTTACAAGCGTATTGGCATGCTACTCGGATGAATTTCGACGACGCCCGAGCGTGCAGCCCAAGCTTATTGACGATTTGCAGATCAACGCATCGCACTAGTTGTGACACTGGATTCTTGGTGGCGCACCAAGACGTCAGAATATTTTTTCGAAAAGTGTGTCGATAACTTCTCGGCGACGTACACTGACCTATGCCGGCCACCCGTGCAGCCTATAGCCACCGTCAGATATGCACGATTAGTCTTTTCGAATTCAGCCAGCCAAGTTTCTAGGAAGCTACAAATGTCGTCGACCAAACTGGTCGCCACCGTTTGCGTAGCGAGAAAGTCACGGACCGGCTGATCGATTCCCGACAAAGATCGGAGCTCCGTTTGCCAATACGGATTGGGTAAACAGCGAGCGTCGAAAACGAAATCCGAGTCGATAGGCACTCCGTTTTTAAATGCAAAAGACCGAAAGAGAAGTGAGATGCTGTTCGCTGATTTGTTGATCACGCGAGTTTTGATCATTTCGACGAGGTCTGCGCCACTTAAATTGGTCGTGTCGATCTGCAGATCGGCCAACTCAGATACGACAGTCAGGACTTCTAGTTCCACTTCGATCGCCTGCCGTAAGTCTTGATTCACGTGAGTTAGGGGATGTCGCCGTCGAGTCTCGCTAAATCGTTGCATAAGCGTATGGGCGAGGGCATCGAGAAATATGACCTGGACTTGCAAATCGTCTTGGTCGAGGGCATTCAGTCGCTCGGGAAGTAGTTGTAAATCGGCTGGTACATTCCGAGCATCGATGCAGACGGCGAGATCTTGAATGATTTCTGCCTCGTAGTTTGATTGTATTAGTTGCGGGAGCAACCCCGCTGGAAAGTTATCGATGCAATTAAACCCCTCGTCTTCAAGAGCGTTAAGCGCAGTGCTTTTCCCAGAACCCGACCGGCCGCTGATGACAACCAGTTTCATTCCGCTAATGTTTCGGCAACCTGGCGCTGAAAAACCTCATACAGATCTCGATCGTTTCGAGTTTTTCGCAAACCCTGAGCATTAGGTTGATGGTCGAAGACTCGAGCCAGAATAGCCAATAGGTCGAGGTGCAGGCGGGTTTCTTGTTCGGGTACAACGAGAATAAATAAAAGATCGACTTCTTGATTATCGAAACCGATAGGATTTGCCAGGCGCAGGAGTGATGCAACAGGCTGTTGACAGTCTGCAAATCGACAATGCGGAATCGCAATACCATCGCCGAGGTTGGTGCTACCAAGCTTTTCTCGCGCCATCAAAGCTTCTAGCAGCTGTCGCGCATCTATACTCTCTTGAGCGGTGGCGATTGCTTCGGCCGCTGCCTCGAGAGAAGCCTTTTTTGATGTGGCGAGCACATCCGCGCGCGCGCAGCATGTTGGCAAAATTGATCCGAAATCGATCATTAACAGTCGGTGCGTTTTGAGCCGGCGATTCTATTGGGCTGCACTCGAATTTCCAATGTTCCAGTGTTGCTTTTTTCGTTCGGCGGATGCTGGAATGGCCATGATTTTCCGATACTTTGTTACGGTTCGTCGAGCGAGTTGAACTCCGTCAGATTCAAGTAGTTTTGCGATCAACTCATCGGACAATGGTTGTTGTTTGGTTTCGTTATTTATTGCGTTCCGTATCAACTCTTGAACCACGATACTGGCCAGGGGTTCTCTATCTCTTGTGGGAATAGCATTGGAGAAGAAATACTTTAATGGGAATAAACCTTGGGGTGTGAGTACGTACTTGTGGGTTGTGATTCTCGAAACGGTAGATACATGTATGCCTAATTCAGAGGCAATTTCCGCCATCTTCAGTGGCTTGATTGCACGTAATCCGTGCTTTAGAAATGCTTTTTGGTGCTCGACGATACAATTACAAACGCTTGCCAAAGTTGAATTCCGGCGTTCGATACTTTTAAGGAATAGTTTTGCGTGTTTCAAGTGTTCACGGACGTAGTCGTTAGATCGAAATTTCTTCGACTCCTTTGAAGGTTGAGCATATACAGGGTTAATTCTTACTCTGGGAGTAGCCTCGGGATTTATTCGGACGCGCCATTGACCTTCGTCCTCTCGGACGATCACATCGGGTTTGACGTATTCGGTTAGAGTAGTACCAATTACTGAACCGGGCCGTGGATTGAGCGATCGGACTAATTCAATCGCTTGGAGTACATCTTTCATCGGCATCTCTAAAATGCGGGAAAGCCGCTTGTAATCCTGCGACGCGAGAACTTCAAAATGGTCCGTCAATATCCTTATAGCGAGCCTCTTTGATTGGGAATTTTTGGGAAGAAGTCGCAGTTGTATCAACAGGCACTCTTGGAGATTTCTAGCACCTACGCCGGCCGGTTCCAAATCTTGGACGATCTTCAGGACGGACTCGATTTCACTCGGCGAGGCGTTGATCTCCGGTAGAAGGCTTGTCGCTATCTCTTTTGAACCGGTTTCTAGCATGCCATCGCTATTGATCCCGTCGATCTGTCTCTTATACCCATCTACGAGCCCACGAGACCGA
>CAXDSX010000279.1:0-3264 GCA_963992075.1 uncultured Pseudomonadales bacterium
TGATACGGCGACCACCGAGATCTACTCCTCTCTATTCGTCGGCAGCGTCAGATGTGTATAAGAGACAGGAGTAACCCGTCTGTGATAGCGCGACGGCTTTGGCGCGGTGCCGATCAAACCAGTTGACGATGGAAACCATGAGAGTGGCGAAGCCCCCGAGGCTTGAGCCAACGGCAATCAACGCGAAGGTCAGGTAGAAAGCGAGGACCGACTGAACCTGACTAAACAGCATGAAGCCGACGCCAAACATGAGCGTTCCGCTGTGGAGCACGATCCTGGGTCCGAATCGGTCGCAGAGCCAGCCTTGGAACGGCCCGAGCACGCCACTTTCAACACGAGTCAGAGCGAACGCGCCCGCGATCAACGTCTTGCTCCAACCAAAATCTTCTTGCAGGAGTACGGCGTAAGCACCGTACGATTGCATCCATAATGAACCGGCGAGAAGTTGAATACCGCTGGTACCCAAGACGATCCACCAACCGTAAAACACGGTACCGCGGGGTCGTACAACGCTGTCAAATTTGCGTCGTAGATTGTGCACTAGAAGCTGCCTCCGCTCGTCGGGGATATCGTTGATCGTCGGGATACAGCGGCGTGGTGTCGCAGCATAGCACGACGCGCGGCGGCTTCTTTGGATCCGGCCGGTCAAACCACCGGAATGGGTTTAACCTGGTTCGTGTATTTGCACGGTGGGGATGACGCCTTCGTTTAATGCCCCCGATCGGAAACCGCCAAGATCAAGAGAAACGAAGCGATAGCCGCAACTGCGTACCCGTTCGTCGATGATTTCAGCAACTTCGATGGCGTGGGGCATTTCCTGTGTGACGATTTCGATACGCGCCACCTCTTCGTGGTGGCGTACGCGATACTGAGTGAAACCAAGGTCGGCGAGGACGTCTTCGGCCGCTTCGACCTGCGCCAAGCGTTCCTGGGTGATATGTGAACCGTACGGGAAACGGCTCGACAGACATGCTGCCTGAGGCTTTTGGGCATTTTCGAGACCTAGGTATTCAGCCAGCGTTCGGATGTCACGCTTACAAAACTCGGTTTCGACAAGAGGAGAACGGATGCTAAAGTCGCTGGCCGCCAGCAGGCCGGGACGATGATCGCCTAGATCGTCGGTGTTCGTGCCGTTAAGGATATAGTCGTAGTGTTCGGTTTCTGCAATTTCTTGAAGTGCGGTGTAGAGGGAAGTTTTGCAGTAGAAACATCGGTTGGTCGGATTGGCGCGGTACTCGTTATTGCTGAGTTCGTCTGTAGTGATAACTCGGTGATTGAGCTTCCAACGGTCTGCAAGGTGCTGCGTGAGCGATAGGTCGCTACGCTTGAGACTTGCAGAACCCGAGGTGGCAATGAGGGCGTTTTCGCCAAGTTCTGTGGCGGCAATATGAGCTACCAGTGAACTATCAATACCTCCGGAAAACGCAACCACCACGCGGCCCATTGACCGAATATTTTCCCGCAATGCGCGGTGTTTATCGGCAAGTTCTTCACTTAGTAATTTACTATCGTTTTCACTCATAAGCGATTGATAACATTAGCAATATATCCAGCACCGAATCCATTATCGATGTTGACGACAGAGACCCCTGGAGCACAGCTTGTCAGCATGCCTAGGAGTGCTGCAATGCCACCGAACGCCGCACCGTAGCCGACGCTCGTCGGAACCGCAATGATGGGTTTATCGACGAGTCCACCAACCACGCTCGGGAGGGCGCCCTCCATACCAGCGATAACAACGATGACGCGGGCGTCGCGTAATTCGTCAACCCGGTGTAACAATCGATGAATCCCGGCCACGCCAACGTCAGTAATGCGGTGAACCTCGTTGCCATAAAACTCTGCCGTCGCGCTTGCTTCTTCCGCAACTGCGAGATCACTGGTACCGGCCGTTACCACCGCAATTGAGGTCTCGGGGGTTACCGGTTGGTTTTGGACGAGACTCGCTACGCGAGCGACTTGATTGTACGACGCCGTGGGCGTCAACTTGGCTAACGCGTCGTAAGCCTCCGGATAGACGCGGGTTGCTAAAACGTTGTTACCGCTGTCGGCGAGTGTTTGAAAGGCAGAGGCAACCTGGTCCGGGGTTTTGCGTTCCGCATAAATCACTTCAGCGGAACCTGTGCGCCGGTGACGATCGACATCGATTGTGGCATCGGACGCTACTTGGAAAAACGATTCGTTAATCGCCTTGACGGTTTCTTCTAGGCTCGCGTCCCCGTCTCGGTACGCGTCTAAGTGCTCTTTGAGTTCAGTCATGTTGCCAGCTGTTTTTCGACATCGGCGTCGACCCGCCGCTTTGTTGCGAGATAATCTTGCTGATGCTTCGACGCTAGCGCTTGGATGTCATCGTGTTCGGATTTCCAACGGATGCCGCCGTCCGGCATCCGCGAAACCTTAACTCGAACCGATCCAAGACTGGTGTCGAGAACGCGTTCTTCACGCGGAAGCATGTGTTTGGTGACCGGATGAATCCGCACGCCGAGCGTCGTCGATCCCGCGAACAACTGGCTAATGATCGGATCTTTGTCGGCGGGAGCGACAAGCACAGAGACCCGGGTACCGGGCCTCGACTTCTTCATGATCATCGGCGTGAAGAAGACGTCCTTTGCCCCGGCAAGAAACAGCGCGTCCATCAGCGGTTGATACGCTTCGGGGTTCATGTCGTCGATGTTGCACTCGATTTCGAGATTGGTTTCACTTTCCAGTGTCGTTTCGATCTCGCCCAGACTCAGACGTAGGACGTTGGGTACTTCAAAGTCCTTTACGCCGATTCCGTAGCCGATGTCTGTCGTCGAGAATATTGCGGGCGTTTCGAAATCATCGACCACGGTCTTGAGGATTGCTGCGCCGGTGGGCGTGGTAGCCTCGGATGACACTCTGCCACGGCTCGTTGGAATGCCCTTCAGAATTTCAGCGGTGGCTGGCGCTGGCACGGGCATGACGCCGTGGGCGCATCGGACCGTGCCACTCCCGAGTTCGACAACGCCACAAAAGACAAGGCTTGGATCCAAGTAGTCGATGCCGATGGCGGCCGAGACGATGTCGACGATCGAGTCGGTTGCTCCCACTTCATGAAAGTGCACTTGGTCTGGCTCGATCCCGTGGATCGCGCCCTCGGCGACTGCGATGTTCGTGAAAATGTCGGTTGCTAGTTTGGTCACGTGGTCAGAATAATGGGCGGCATCGATCACTGTCTCTTATACACATCTCCGAGCCCACGAGACCGAGGCTGATCTCGTATGCCGTCTTCTGCTTGAAAAA
>CAXDSX010000280.1:0-3260 GCA_963992075.1 uncultured Pseudomonadales bacterium
CACCGAGATCTACACCTCTCTATTCGTCGGCAGCGTCAGATGTGTATAAGAGACAGGGCTTATCGCGCCCGTAGCATCGTCGCGTTCGTCACCATCATCATGTTCACCATTGCCTCAGCTTTCCTGATCGGCGGTGAGTTCACGATGGCTTGGTGGGCCAATCAGAGTAACCCGACGTGGGCATCCGAACTCATGGCATTGGTTGGCGTCAGCTTCGTCGTCTGGAATCTCGCCGCGTTCAATTGGACGAAAGGCGAGTTCGACCAAGCCAGTGGCAGCGTCCGCTGGCTCATGCGCCAATGGCTCCAAGCACAGGACCTCGCCATGGGTCTACAGCGCGTTTTCGATATTCTCGACATTGAGCCCGACATCGAAGACCAGGCAGAAGCCGTCCCGCTGGATGCGATTCACGATGAAATTCGATTCGACCGGGTGAGTTTTAATTATGAACCGGGTCGACCCGTCCTAAGCGATGTAAGCTTCACGGCTAAACCCGGAACCGTCACCGCGATCGTTGGTCCCACGGGATCGGGGAAAACCACGGTGATGAGCTTGTTGCTCCGACTATACGATCCAGCAAGCGGTGCGATCACCATCGACGAACACCCTATCAATCAATACCAAATCCAATCCCTGCGCGAAAAGGTCGCGATTGCTCTTCAGGAAAACGTGCTCTTTGCTTCGTCGGTCCGGGACAACATCCGTTACGTCGTACCGGATGCCGATGAGGACGCGGTACGCAATGCGGTGCGTGTGGCGTGCATGGACGATTACATCGATGGGCTGCCCTTCGGATTGGACACGATCCTAGGAGACAGGGGTGGCAAGCTTTCAACCGGACAACGCCAACGTCTTTCTATTGCTCGTGCCGTTGTACGCGACACACCGATTCTGATTCTTGACGAACCCACAGCCGCCCTCGACGCCGCGACCGAACATCGGGTGATGAGTAACCTCGCTGAATGGGGTCAGGACCGTGTGATATTTCTGATTACCCATCGAATATCAACGATTCGTCGGGCCGACAACATTCTCTACCTCGACGAAGGACAGATTATCGAGAACGGCGACCATGCCACACTGATGTCCATTGAAGACGGCCGCTACCGAGCATTTGTGGACGCCGAGTCAAACCTTTCGGCGACAGGAGGGTAAAGCAAGTGTCTGAAAGCAACGCTGCGTCGCCTAACACCGAAGCTCAAAGTCAGCGTCAACGGGATCTCGCGCTTGACGCCGAAGCAAGCCGCCTCGACACACACACGGATATTGGTTTGAGAGAAACCCTTCGCCACATGCGACGTGCCATGGGTTTGATCTGGTTATTTCCTGGAGCATTTAGCGCAAGAGCCTTTCTGTTGTTCGGCTCGTTGGCGATACCCATCACGATATTACCGTGGCCGTTGAAAATAGTGATCGATCACGTCGTCCTCGGTGCGCCCATCGAAAATGCGACGGGCTACCCCTTCTATCTACGGCCGTTTGTCGAGGCGTTACACGGCTCTACCGTGCCAGAAATATTGTTCGCGTTGGTCGGCTTAGCGCTCGTCATGGTGCTTTTGTTTGGTGCGTTCCAGCAGGGCGGCGCGACGAGCGACCAAACCGACGCGTTTTTGGATCAGGGTCACGACACCGCAACCCAATCGGAGAATCAAGCCAATTGGTCGTTCAGTTACGCTGGCGGTCTGTGGGGTTACCTCGATTTCATCATCACCATGCGACTGACCCAACGAGTCAACCACCTCTTGCGAGCCCGATTGTTTGAACGCATGCAATCGTTCTCGATGACGACCCTTGAGGAGCAGAGAATCGGCGATGCCGTGTATCGCGTCATGTACGACACACCATCCTTCACCTACGTGTTCTACGACGTGATCTTCCGAACCGGCATGTCGATCGTAACGTTCATCATGGCAGCTTTCGCGCTACTGAGCGCGTATCCAACATCTCCCGAGGTCGCCTTGATAGCAATCCTCATCGTTCCCACATACTTCCTTATATCTGTTCCGTTTTCACGCACGTTTCGTCGACGCGGGCAAGCGAGTAGAGCTGCGGGAACGGTCGTAACCAGCACCATCGAAGAAGGCATGGATAACGTTCTGGCCGTCCAAAGTCTCGGTGGCAACGAGAGAGAAAAAGAAAAATTTGCCACCGAGAGCAACGCATCGTTCAAAAACTATCGACGCATCGTCTGGGCGAATTTGTATTACGGCAACCTGACGGAATTCGCGTACCAGTTTCTACGGGTCGCCGCTATCGTTTTTGTGGCAACAAAAGTAGTTAAAGGAGAGCTCAGCATCGGCGACTACGGCGTCGTTTTCTTTTACTTTGCCTTCCTTGCCGGACCCGCTTACTTCATCTCCCGGGTTTGGATTGATATGCAGCAGCACATCACAGGGGTACGTCGCGTTTTCGCAATGATGGACCTTCCCGTAGAACAGGATCAAGGCGACGAAGAACTCCCTCGAATCGGGAACGGCATATCCATACGTGACGCTGGTTTCGTCTATCCCGACGGCCGTCGTGCATTGCGAAACATCAGCTTGGACGCCAACGTCGGTAAGATTGTCGCCTTCGTTGGACCAACGGGCGCGGGCAAGACCAGCCTGGCATATCTCATCCCGCGCTTCCATACGGCCACGGAAGGACAGGTCTTGATCGATGGGGTCGATGTCCAAGACGTCACCATGGAAAGCCTGCGTGCTCAAATCACCTACGTCTTTCAGGAAACTCAGCTGCTCGCAGATTCAATCGCGGACAACATTCGCTTCGGGAATCCGGAGGCCTCGATGTCCGACGTTGAAAGCGTTGCTCAGACAGCCGGCATCCACGAGTTCATCGTTTCGCTACCAGACGGATACGACACCAAATTAGGTACCACGAGCAGCAAGATCTCGGTGGGGCAAAAACAACGCATAGCCATTGCACGTGGATTACTTCGCGACTCTCGTATCCTGATTCTTGACGAGCCGACATCGGCTCTCGACCCCGAGACCGAAGAATATTTGGTGCAGGCGTTGCATGAAGCCGCCAAGAATCGTCTCGTGATCATCATTGCTCACCGACTATCCACCATCGCTCAGGCAGATCACATCGTGTTCCTGGAAGACGGCGAGGTCCGAGAACAAGGAAGTCCCCAGGAACTCATGGCAAAACCGGATGGGGCTTACCGTATGTTTGTAGAGCTCCAAACCCTGTCTCTTATACACATCTGACGCTGCCGACGAATAGAGAGGTGTAGATCTCGGTGGTCGCCGTATCAT
>CAXDSX010000281.1:0-3250 GCA_963992075.1 uncultured Pseudomonadales bacterium
GACAGCTCTTCCTACGTATACAAATGCTGTGCGGCCCTCTACAGGCAGAAGACTTTGAAGTTCCTCTTGGCCTATAGGCACCGTGACCTCGAGTGAATCAAGTGCAAATACGCGACCAAAGGACTGCCCTCGCGAGAGCATTTGTCCGACTTCTGCCGTACTGGAGGTCACTTTGCCGGCAAATGGCAACGACATTTGGGTTCGAGAAAGGTCCAGTTGTGCGGCCGACGCCCGTGCCTCCGCAGCTAGCAGTTGAGCTTGCGCTTGGCCTATTTGAGGTTCCTTTGCGACCAGCGCTGGAACTGGCTCACCCGGATGCAAAAGCGCGTAGTTGCTGCTCGCGACTTCTCCTTCCGTTTGTTGCAAGAGTAAATTCGAAGTGGCCCCGGCCACTTCCGCATTCGCCTGATCCAGCGCGAGACGGAAATCCCGATCGTCAATCCCGATTAGAACTTCCCCAGCCGCGAAAGATCCGCCCGCTCGAAGGGCTCTCGATAAATCCACGATTCGACCTGAAACTTCGGGTACCAGCTCGATGTAATTCCGCACATTGATCGTTCCGGTCGCTTCAACGACAACGTCTTTTGCCATCGGTGCAGGCGTTAAAACGCTGACGATGGGTAAAATGCTCTCTTCACTGAGTTCGACCGTTGGAAGATTCGGGCCAGATACGTCGCGCATGGTCAGAGCGAAGACAATGAGCGCAACCACGAATACGCTAATTCCCGCGATCTGCAGCACACCTACCAAAGAGTAACCACGCATTCGTCCACCCTTGGCGATGGCTAGTTCCTCCACCCCAACAAGTGATCTTTTGTCGACCGCAATACTTCTTCATCCAACATAATCTAGGGATCCTTCGGGAGGACGTCCGTCATCGACTTACTCAGCTCGATTCAATCTATGGAAGTGAGCTACTGAGTGACTGAGCGCGGCGTCGGAACAATCCGTTGGACATTAATACCCTCTCGATCCATCAGCTCGCCCACACGCGGGGCAAACGAGGTTTTCCATTCATCGCTCTCATACACAGCCGCATAAAGTTGTTCACGTTCCGCTTCGGAGTTGAAACGGCGCATCCATACGTAGGTCGTCGCGTCATCTTGGCCGCGAAAACTCCCCGTAATCACCATCCCCTTGCCTACTTGAAAGGGAATAATTTCGGTCTCCATTAATTCGACAAACGCTTCCATTTTCCCGTCAATAATTTTGTATTGCCTCAACTCATAGAACATTCGATTCCCCTAGTAATCCGGCCGCGAAGGTTCTCGACCGCGTCGGTTAGCTCAAAACTGCCACTTCGCCCCAGAACGCGACGCGACCCTCGATCTCAGCCGCAGCCGGTTTCGGATCAGGGTAATGCCAGGCCGCGTCAGTTTCGGTTTCCCCATTTACGACGACGTTTAGATAATGCGCAGTCCCCTTCCAAGGACAAAACGACGTCGTCTCACTAACAGCGAAAAATTCTTCCGCGAGCGATGCCCGAGGAAAGTAGTGATTACCCTCAACGACCACGGTTGCCTCACTGTCTGCGATGACCTGACCCTTGCATATTGCCTTCATCGGTATCGTCTCCTTTCAAATAAGCGTTACACGCAAGAACGCCCTTTGACAACGTCAAGCGCTAAGTGTGGAACAACGTCGCTAGGTTGTAACGATCGCGGCCCCACCCTTTTTGACGAGGTCGGCGCGTCCTGGCGATGGCGGGATGTTGGTACCCCTTTCACATGCCGGCCGATTTCGCATTTGTTCCATCCATCGTGACAGGTTGTCGAGTCCATCGACGGGGACGCGTGCCCACTTATGACTACGAACCCAGGACCAGTTAGCAATGTCCGCAATGGAAAAATCGTTCACCAGCCATTCACGGCTCGCCAGTCGGCGATCGAGAACTTCGTATAGCCTTCGTGACTCATTGATGTATCGATCTGTGGCGGCTGGGACGTTCTCCGGAAAATAACGCACAAAAACGACCGCTTGACCTTGCATCGGCCCGATTCCCGCCATCTGGAACATGAGCCATTGAATCACTTCTGATCTCCCCTCGACGTCTCGAGGCATCAACTTTCCAGTTTTTTCGGCAAGGTAGATCATGATGGCACCTGATTCGAAGACCGGAAACCCATCGTCGACGATCGCGGGTATCCGGCCATTCGGATTGATGGCGAGAAAGCTCTCTTCGTGCTGCTCGCCTGCCGACAAATTCACCATTCGTAGCTGGTAATCAAGTTCCATCTCTTCAAGCGTCATGGCCACTTTCCAACCGTTGGGCGTGGGGGCTGTGTAAAATTCCAACATGGTCAATTGTTCCTCATTACGGAAATATCAAAGCTCAATCGCATGCCATCGATTTCAGCGTCGAACGCTTCAGTGGGACCCACTTCGAATTCGGTAGCGAGCGTTTCCCCTACAACGTACTCCGCATGGATTTTGAGTGCTTCGAGTATGCGTTCGTCGCCAGAATAGACCAGCCTGATTCGGTCCGAAACGTTGAGTCCCGAGTCCCGCCGGGCTCGCTGGATACGGTTAACTGCTTCGCGCGCATACCCTTCGTTCAGGAGTTCATCATTCAGATCGCAAACCAGATCGATTGATATCAATCGATCGGTGATCACGTTTGTTCCGGGTCTCGCTTCACGAAACACCTGAATCTCTTCCTCGATGAAACGCTCGCCCCCGAGGGAGATCTCCTTTTCGTCGTGAAAGTTCGTAATATCATCGGCCGTCATGGACTCGATCAACGCCTGATACTCTTTCATGCGTTTTCCGAGACGCTTCCCCAACACCGGAAAGTTAGGCTTGGCATACAGCGCAATGTATTGAGCCTCATCAGTTACGTACCTGACTTCTTTCACATTGAGCTCCGAGCGCACATAGTCTTCGAGTCCTTGAATAGCTTCAAGAATGTCGCGATCTCGATGAATAATCGTCACGAGAGACAATGGGGTCCGGAGGTTGATCTTGACCTCTTCTCTTTTTCGTCGGCCTAACAAGACCACTTGCTGCATGCGCGTCACCGCATCCTCAAGGTCACGATGAATCTCTGAACGATCCGCTTCAGGGTAACTGCACAAATGCACAGACGACGGCTTGGGAGCCTCCTCAGCTAACGCCGAGATCTCACGATAGACATGCTCGGAAAGGAAAGGCGCGAACGGCGCCATGACAATGGAAAGCTCTCGTACGGCGCGATACAGCGTCGGGTACTAGGGGATCTTGTGTTCCGTGATGTCCTCGCCGCAGTATCGGG